>CAJYOV010000659.1 GCA_913776405.1 Pseudobdellovibrionaceae bacterium | reverse complement strand
GGCATGAGTGAGCGCCGCTTGGGCAGCGCCCCCATGAGGCCACGTTTAGCCAACCTTCCGGAGTGGCTTTACGAGAGTGTAGTCAGGCTCGAGTTGGTCATTGAGTCGGGCGATTTTGCCATAGTTCGACTTCTCAGGATTCTTGTGGTTTTTGACGCGGCTCTTATCTTTCGAGAGCTGGCGTGTCAGTTTGTTTACGACCATCTCGACCGAACGGTAGAAGTCGTCCGATACACCTTCAGCGCGAAACTTACGACGGCCTTCCAGAACACTGACTTCAACAATGCATTCGTGCTGGTGCATGGACACGGTGAAATGAACGTCCATGGGCTTGAGTTCAAACTTTTCGATCTTCTCGAGGCGCTCCTGCGCGTATTGCATGAGGGCTTCCGAAGTATCGACGTGAATGAACGTGAAATCGACTGTCATTACCTAGCTTCCTTTCAAATGAGTCTTTCCTCTTATCGGAGCGGGCTTGACCAAAGTGCAGAGGGGAATGGCGCATTTTCGCGGATACTTTGTCGGCACGGGCGTATCATTGTGAGAAAGTGAGCTTTGCTCTTATGGGCTCTCAAAAACTGCCTGACGAGACTCGCAGTCTTTTCACGATTTTCGAGCGAAGTAGTTCAGAAATAGACGACTGCAGTTCGCTCGAAAGAACGTACTCAAACTCGTTTAAGAAAATCGGGCTCTCGACGGTTTTTAACCTAGTGTCGATTTCTAGATCAGTGATGAGGGCTGTAGAATTTCGTTTTTTACACAGCCAAGCTCGGTTGTGGACTTCAAGACTTTGCTCGGACATCTTCAGGTCATGGCGAAGAAACCTGTGCGCAGAAGCGAACTCAAAAAGACCGAAGTTTCGACCAAGAAACCAGCCAAAAAAACAGTCAAGAAAGCGCCCGCGACACCCGCTCGTTTTACGAAGAAGACGATCGAGTTTTTGCGTGAGGCTGGTGAGGCGACTTCGCCTGATTGGTTAGACCGACACAAAAAAGAGCACCAAGAGTTTTTGATTCAGCCGCTACAAGCCCTCGCATTTCATATCATCGAAAAGCTTGGCGGCACGCCAGAGGGTCGCGGCTATAAGTTCCCTCGCCGTGGGTTCGGTCGACTTCGCAGACCTTCGCATAAAGTGGGCCGAGGTGACCCTGCCTATCGCGATTTCGTGCATCTCCAAGCGTCTCGACCGTCGAAGTCAATCTTCGATGAGAATCCAAACCTTTACTTCTTCTTGTCGCCCGACTCGATTTTCTCGGGCGCAGGTATGTACGAGCCGTCGTCACGACAGGTAAAGAAAGTTCGCGCATGGCTTGCCGACGACCCGTCTGAAATGTTCGATCTGTTTAAGTCGAAAGCGTTTAAGCGCGAGTTTCCGAACGGCCTAGAGATGGACAAAGTTCTTAAAACGTTTCCACGTTTTTACCCGCAAGATCATAAGCGGATTCAACTCCTCCGATTGCAGGCTTTTTACGTAAAACGGGAGTTCTCAAAGAAGGAGTTTTATTCAGCTGAGTTTGCCGACATGCTCGTCGAAAACTGGCGGCAAGCTCTGAAACTGAACGAGCTTTTGTACGATGTTTGGAATGCGAGAGAAGAAGGCTTTATTGCGCCCGAGGCGGCTTTGGAAGAAGAGCCCGACGAAGACTCGGGCTCGAACGCGGATCTTTGGGACGATCGACTTTAACGACCGCCAGCTGTCGCTTCCGCATGGGTTTCGCGGATGACGACAACTTTGATCTGACCCGGATATTGACACTCTTCTTCAATTTGATCGGCGATCTTGCGGCACATTTGAAGCGCACGATCGTCGTTCACACGACGACCATCGACAATGACACGAACTTCGCGGCCCGCATTCAGAATCAAGCTTTTCTGAACGCCTTTGTACCCTTCAGCAATCCGCGTGAGATCTTCGATCTTCTGATTGTAGACGGTCGCTGTTGAGCGACGAGCCCCCGGGCGTGCGCCCGAGATCGCGTCCGCGCCGATGACGAGGAAGCAGAGGTCTGTGCTCGGCTGTTCTTCGTAGTGGTGCGCACGAACAGCATGAACAATGTGTTCTTTCTCGCCGTTGTTCTTGATGAAGTCTGCACCAAGTACAGCGTGGCCACCCTCTTGATTGTGGTCCATCGCTTTACCCACATCGTGCAGTAAGCCCGCGCGTTTTGCGTCTTTTTTATCAACGAAACCGAGCTCGCTTGCGAGAATGCCGCAGAGCCAACCGACTTCGGCTACGTGAAAGTGCTGGTTCTGTGCAAACGAGTAACGGTACCTGAGCGCGCCCAACATCTTTTTGATTTCGGGGCTCATGTCTTTCTGACCAAGCTCAGCGGCGATGCGATTGCCGTCACTTTCGATTTTGCGTGCGACGTCGTTCTGCGTTTTTTCGTAGAGTCGACGAACGGTATCGTGATTCGGCGAACGTTCGTGAAGAAGTTTTTCGAGACACCGAGTTGTAATCTCGCGGCGAACGGGATCGTAGCCTGTAAGCTGAAACGTGTTCGCTTCTGTAATCCCGATTTCGAGGCCGCAAAGATCCTGAAGAAGCGCGATGTTGCTGCCGTCTGGGCCCAACATGCGCTTTTTCACGTCGTCATTTGGAATTTCAACCACGCCTACACCGCGCTCTGTGCACGCCGCGCGAGGGAAACGATTTAGCGCTGTCGCGAGGATTTTCTTCGCGATCTCTTCGCTGTTAAGACGCACGTCTTCTTCGTAAGCGGTCGCTTTTTTCTTGGCGTCGATTTGTGTTTGGGCTTCGAATTCGCCGGCGAGTTGCTTTTTGAGAGCTTCAGGCTCAATGCCTGAGATCGCCTTCAATCGCTCGATCAGATCCAAGCGCATCTTGTCGCCATCTTTACGGCGTTTATCGAGACGATCTTGCCATTCTTGGATGGTTTTCTCGCGCTCTTGGACGGCTTGGGCCTGTTTTTGGACCTCGCGCGAATCTTGGTTAAACGCGCGGTCAGAGGCGCTGCGCTTTTTGCGGTAATCTTCGTCGAGAGCTTTGACGCGCGCTTCGAGATCGTTAATCTCTTGCTCGTACTGCGACCAAACGGCGTCGGTGACTTCATCGGCCGCAAGCTTTGCTTCGTCAGCCAAATAGTCAGCGTTCTCTTTTGCTTCGGTCAGAAGGTCTTTCGCTTCGCGCTCGGCGCGCGCAAGGGCGTTTGCACGCCCCATGCGACTCACGAGCAACGCCGTGAGCGCGCCCGCGATGAGACCTAAGAGTATAGAAAATAGGGCCACGGATCGTTCCTTCGAATCTCGAGCCTACGGAATTAGAAGTACTTCTTCCGTTTGCTGGATGGCAAAATCTTGAGGACATCCCGGTACTTGGCGACTGTCCGTCTAGCGATTTGAATACCATCTTTCTTGAGCAAGTCCACGATCTTCTGGTCCGAGAGCGGGTTCTTAGGATCTTCAGCGCTTACAAGCGTTTTGATCTTCAATTTCACCGATTCGCTCGCAAGTGCGTCACCGTCGTCCGTGTTGATACCCGAGTTGAAGAAGTACTTCAGCTCGAAGATTCCACGAGGCGTATGAACGTACTTGGCCGTTGTGACACGGCTGACCGTAGATTCATGCATGCCGATGTCGTTCGCGATATCGCGCAAGATCATCGGCTTAATGAAGCCGGGGCCTTTTTCAAAAAAGTCTTTTTGGTGTTTCACGATCGACTCGGTCACCTTGTAGATCGTGCGCTGACGCTGGTGGATTGACTTGATCAGCCAAACCGCCGAACGCAGCTTTTCTTGAATGTACTCTTGGGTCGTGTCGTTGGCCGACTTACCCTGAAGAACGTTTTTGTAGAAGTTCGAGATCCGCAAACGAGGCATGCCGTCTTCATTCAACGACACCATATACTCGTCGCCGACTTTGTAGACATAGACGTCTGGCGAAACGTACTGCGTATCGTTTGAGAGGAATTGGCGACCTGGTTTTGGATCCATCGAGTAGATGAGTTTCGTCATCTCAACGATTTCTTCCAAATCACGGCCCATCGTCTTCGCGATGCCTTCGTAGTTTTTCTTCTCAAGATCCTTAAGGTGATTCGTGATGAGCGTCACGAAGTCCTTCGTGTCTTCTTGCATGTGCTTCGCTTGGATCAAGAGACACTCTTGAAGATCGCGCGCACCGATGCCGGCCGGATCGAATTCTTGAACGAAGGGAAGAACAGATTCGAGGTCTTCTTTTGTGACGCCTTCGTCTTCAGCCACTTGTTGGAGCGGAACTTTGATGTAGCCGTCATCGTCGATGTAGCTGATGAGAATCGATGCGAGGTTCATCTCTTCGTCGTTAAAACCCGAGTTACGGGCCTGCCACATCAAGTGATCGTAAAGAGTGGCCGTCGTCGAAATCATGTTCTCGTAGTTCATGATTTCTTCGTTGCCTACGCCACCCGATTGCGTCGGCTTGTACTGCGTATCGAGATAAGACTCCCAGTCGAATTCATCTTGTTTCTGAGGATCTTGGTCCGCAGCAACTTGAGCTTCTTCCGCACGCGTGTCGTTTTCTTTATTGTTCGAGTGCGTGTCGTCGCCTTCGCTCTGTTCTTGAGCGAGTTCTTCGAGAACAGGGTTCTCTTCGAGCTCTTTGCGGACAGCCGTTTCGAGTTCCATGCGCGAAAGCTGGAGGAGCTTAATGGCCTGTTGCAACTGCGGCGTCATCCGCAGCGTTTGCGACAGGTTCATGGACTGTTTCATACCTACTGCCATTTAAACCATCCCCTTCAGAATCAAAGCTTGAAGTTCTCGCCCAGGTAGAACCTGCGCGCGACGTCCGACGTTGCGATTTCATCGGCCGTGCCTTGAACCTGCACTTTGCCGTCTTTCATGATGTAAGCCATGTCGCAGATCCCCAACGTTTCTCGAACGTTGTGGTCTGTGATCAAGATCCCAATGCCGCGATCTTTGAGGCCGCGGATAATTTGCTGAATATCTGCGACCGCAATCGGGTCGATACCGGCAAACGGTTCATCGAGAAGAATGAATTTCGGATCGCCTGCAAGCGCTCGCGCGATTTCAACGCGGCGGCGCTCACCGCCGGAGAGCGCATACCCGTAGCTATCGCGAATATGCTGAACCGAGAATTCGTCCAAGAGCTGCTCGAGCTTCTCTTGCTTCGCCGTGCCTGAAACGTCATGAGCTTCAAGTGCGACGAGAATGTTTTCTTTAACGGTCAATCGGCGGAAGATGCTCGCCTCTTGAGGCAAATAGCTCAAGCCGACACGCGCTCGTTGAAACATCGGCATACTGCGAATCGATTGATCGCCGAGCATGATGTCGCCGTCGTCTGGTGAAACAAGCCCGACCACCATGTAGAAGCTTGTCGTCTTCCCCGCTCCGTTCGGACCGAGGAGGCCTACGATTTGGCCTGGATCGACGGAGAACGAAACGCCGTCGACGACTTTCCGCTGTTTGAACGACTTAGCAATGCCTTGAACGGTCAGTTGCGATGTCATCAGCGTTTCTCCTGCTGACGTGAACTCGGTGCTTGATCAGGATCGAGCTGAGCTTTCGCGTTCGACACCTGAACTTTTTTACCACCATCCATCAGAATGATTTCGTCGCCAACTAATTCATCACCATTCTGAACGACACGAGGTGCGCCGCTAAAAACGACGCGGTCGTCTTTGAAAAACACATCGACCGAACCACTTGTTGCAAACTTATCGGTGTCGGAAACACGAGCGCCGCCTGCAACTTGCATCGAATCAAGCATGTGCGTTCGTGGATCGTATGCAAACTTCGCTTGCGGCCCGGAGATTTGCATCGTCTCGAGTTCAATCACGACGTCGCCAAAGAAATTTGCTTCGTTCGTTTTGCCGCTGAATTGCGCGCGCTGGGCTTGGATATTCGCGGTGCGGTCTGCTTTGTCTTTGCCGACCTGAATTTTTCTTTTCGCGCGGATGTTTTTCGTAATCGAAATGACGTTCGTGCCGAAGTCCGCTACGAGTGCGCCGCCTGTCAGGTGCAGTTCGCCGCCTGTGGCGTCTTTCGGCCCAATCATTTCGACCGCGTTCGGGCTATCGAGTTTGCGCGCTTTCGAGTTGTAATCGACGGACTCCGTTTTGAAGACGTAGCCGTTCGAAGAACGTGTAATCACGTTCCCTGAAATGCGGATGTCTTTCTTTTCGGGAACGACGTTCCCTTTGTTGCCCGTCACTGTGTACATCACTCCGTTGTCGGCGAAGAAGTGAACCTTCACTTGTTCGATAACCCATTGCTCATTGTTTTTTGGTCGAATTGCTTTGTCGGCCCAGAGTTCCCACTCTTTACCTTCGCCAGCAGCTTCGACGAGATGAACATCGCTCATGACTTGGCCCGATTGACCCTTGTCAGAACCTTTCGCTCGAGATTTCTCGCTCGCCTTTTTTGCTGCCAGGTCATCCGCCACGGATGTTCCTAGCTCTTTCGGGGCTACGATGACGATCTCGATGACGAGGATGATGAACAGCAATGCGATGATGATGCCATTGCGTCGACTCACTTGTTCCTCTCACTTTGAGAGTAGCACAGATCTTGCTTATTCATGAAACGGAGATCTCGGCGAGCAACCGACGCGACCCGGCTTTCGCCTAGTGTCGAGAACGTGAATCGCTGTCTCAAGCTGAGACCAAAAAATAAAGCACGAAGAAGGAGACTCTTGCGCAATGCGAGAACTTAAAGTTCGTCTCAGAATTCTCCGAATCGTCTTACATGGCGCATGCTTGGTTTATCTATTCGAACGATGTCGTTTCCGGTCCCTTCGATACTGAAGCGGTTCGCAGTAAAATGTCGGCAGGTGAACTGACGACGGCGAGCTATATCTGGTGGAAAGGTCAACGGGAATGGATCCCGGTAGCCGCTTGGGCGACACAGCTCGACTCTATTATTCAGACGGCTCTCGATCGCGCCTCAAAGCCTGTTTGGTACGTAGACGCTGGCAAATCGCCGCTCGGCCCGCTGACTGAGAAAGAACTCATCGAAAATCTAAAGACAGCTTCCACACTTGCCAACGTGCGCCTCTGGGCGGTCGGAATGGAAAAGTGGACAAGCATCTTTGAGCTCAGTGAAGTGATGGAGCTGTTAGGCTTGAGCCGCCGGGAGAACGAGCGCGCTCCTTTGATGGGAACTGTCGCTGTGACGCGCTCGAACGATGATCCGCAAGGCTTTGTCTTGCGAGCGGCATCGATTAGCGTCGCTGGGATGGGTGTGACTGGCCGACACGACCTTCGTGCAGGCGATTCGATCTCCCTTCTCGTCAAGAGCGGCGAGATTCCAACGAACTTGCATCTCAAAGGTCAGATTGCATACGTCACTGCAAACGGTTACGCGGGGATCCGCTTCGAGACCGTTCATGCAGAAACTCAGTCGGTAATTATCGACTACGTAAAGAAATTCAATTCCGACCTCAATGAAGCGGAACAAGCCGCTTAATTCGCGTTTTTAGTCGCAACGAGATTCGAAAAAAACAAACGCGCTCTGGAATGTTCCAAAGCGCGTTTTCATTTTTGATCGTTTTGCGTGTTCGGCTATTGAGTCGACTTGTCGTCAACTTTGATGACGGCGAAGTTAATTTCAGACGCGCCAACTTCAGTAAGAGTCAGCATGACTTTTTTCACCGTAAGGAAATCAACCGACTTGTCCGCCTGAACTGTCACGCGACGGTCATTTGCAGGATCGTCGGCAGGTGAAGGTGCCGCCCGAGTCTCGTCGACCGCTTTCTGAATACGCCCCGCAAGCGCCTGGCGTTTATCAGCCGACTCTTTGAATTTCTCTGTCAGCTTCTGAGCCAACGGTTCGATTCGCCAGTCCTGTTGCTCTTTCACTGAAGCGAAAGAAGCGACGATGTCCTTATCGAGAATGATGTTGTCGTGAGACACGACAACAACGTGAGCGGGCTTCAATTCGCGAACAGCGTGCGCTTTCGGAAGCGATACGTTTTCGCTCAGCTCGATCACTTCACCCGTCGTTTGATAATTCTGAAGGAGGAAGACCGCAACGACCGTGAACATGTCGACCATCGCTGTCAGAGACAGCATGGCAACGACACTCCGCCCGCGACCACGCAAAGGGCGATTATGGCGATCTCTTCTTCCAGGTGCGTAGATAGCCATGTGGCTTTATTCCATTTCCGCGGTCGAGACTGAAATCGTCGCGAAACCGCTTTGAATCATCGTGTCCATGCCCGTGATCAAGTTCTCGTAGGCGAGAGACTCGTCGACAGTGATCACGCCGTCATTCTTGTCGGGATACTTTTCTTTGATCGCTTTCAATCGAGTCATCAGCTCCGGGTAATTATATCCTTCGGCTGTCTTACCGATTTGCTGCGTCTCAGACCCGATCACGATACGGAAGCCCGTCTCTTTCACGTCAACCCGAAGGGGGATATCGGCTTGAGGTGGCGGCGGCGGAATCTCTTGATTTTGCTCCGTCTTGCGACCGTAGATGCTCGAGCCCAGCTGAATCATCGATACTTGAGTCCAAACCGCCGTGATCAAGAGGAACGTGATCAACACGGACATCAAGTCGATGATCGGGACTAAGTTTAATTCGATGTTGGGGCTTCGGCCCCCGCCTTTATCTTCAACCTGAGCCATGGCTCGACCTGCCTTATCTTATTCTTTTACTTTATCGCGGTTTGCTACGACGAGGTTCATCATGCTCATGCTGCTCTCAACGACATCGTTCATGATGCGGCTGATACGCAACTGGAAGTAACCGTACATCGTGATCGCAAGGATCGCGACGATAAGACCGAACGCCGTACAGTGAAGGGCTTCCGAGATACCTTCTGAGAGAAGAGCTGCTTTTTCAGCGGCACCCGCTTGCGCGACACCTTGGAAGGATTTGATCATACCAAGGATCGTACCGACGAGACCGACAAGGGTCGCTACGTTACCGAAAACCGCGAGAAACGACGACCAACCTTCTACGCGTGGTGTATCGCGAAGAACGGCTGCATCCATCGCAACTTGAACTTCTTCGTCAGGGCGGTGGTTCATGACTTGAACGAGGCCCGCCTTGAGAGTTGTTGTAAGTGGAGTCGGCTTAGAGTCGCAGTAAGTGATCGCTTGGCGAACGTCACCGCGAAGGATCATACCGAACAAGTGCTCGTTGAAATCTGCTTTGTTCACAGTTAAAGAACGCAAAGTCACGAAACGCTCAATGATCAAAATCAAAGTGAGAATTCCGATCAAAGCGATGACGTACATCGCCGGTCCACCGACCTTAAATGCGTGAACGATAAAATTCGAGTTATCAGCTACTGCTACTGCTGCTTGCGGTTCCACGTTGAAAATCCCCCTGGGTTCAAAATTCTGAAATTCAAAAACACGTTCAATTCAAAAACCACTTTTTAGGTGGCGCTTAGCGCCGGTCGTGCGGCGCACGACCAAACGTTAGTTCGAGAAGAAGAATGGATAAGCTACTTCGACGACCTGCCCTGACGGCGGATCCGGGAACTTCCAAGTCTTCAGACGATCCAAAATACAGTTTGCCACTTCGGCGTTACCGAGTTCGTTCGAGACAACACGAACGCCCGACACACGGCCGCCGTCAGCGATGTCCCAACCGAGAACCAATTTACCGAAGAGATCTGGGTTTCGGTTCAACTGACGTTCGTAACACGTACGAATCGTTTTCTCGTTGGCCTTAATGACCCGGCGAATCGCTTCGCGATCGATTGTGCCAGAGAACGATTCACCCGCACCACCTGTCGTGATTCTTGTCCCAGCCTTGTTGCCAAGACCGCCTGTTCCGTAACCGGAAACGCCGGATCCGCGGCCGCTTGTACCGATCCCGCCTTGAATGCCTGTGATCGCTTTGCCAGTTCCACCGGCGCCGGTATCTTTTGTTGCGGTGCCGAGACCGTTGCCGGCACGGTTTTCGTTCATGCCCGTTTTGCCCGTCGCTGCGTCTGCAAGACCTGCGAGTTCACCGGCGCCTGAGTGCGATTGATCCGTGCGATCATTGGCGCCAGCGCCGAATGTCGAGAAGAGGCCTGTCTTCGAGACGTCTTTCACTTTGGCTTGTGCTTGCGCTGCCGGCGAGTTCGTCGTCTTGATTGAGCCGCCCTGTTTCGGCGACGTCAAAGCACGCGGACCTTTATTGCGATTTGGAGCTGCGTTCGCAGATTTACCCGGATCGTTTTTCGTTGTGAGGTTCGTCGACGCCTTTGGCTCTGACTTCGCAATCGGTTTTGGATCCGGCTGTTTTGTCGGAGCTGGTGTTGCACGGACGATTTGTGGCGGCGGAGTTGCAACCGGTGTCGGCTCTGGTGTCGCTTTCGGTTGCGGAGGTGTCACCGGCGGCGGAGTTGGCGGCGTGATGATCACGGCTACGCGCTGCGGTTCTGGACCTTCTTCTGGAGCAAGTGGCGTCGGTGGCGTGTACAAGAATGTGTACAAACGCAAGATCGCGATCAACACACCTGCCAAGATAACGCCCGCTATTTCAGAAGTCGTAAGATCGAGAATCGGCGCAACCAAAGGTTTCGGCGAATCTGAAGTGTAACGGACGATGACCGAGATCTGATCGCTCATGTCGAGGCGAACCATTTCGCCTTGCTCGAGCGCGATCGCGTACGATGCGCCCTCTTTCAGCATTTTGTTTTGACGAAGGAGTTCAACGAAGCTCGATGCGGTTTGACCCTTGACCAACTCACCCGTCATCTCAGGCGTGACGAGAACCTTCGCCATGCCTTGGATGTTCACGAGTGGGATCTTACGAAGCCGAGATGAGAGAATCGGCAAAACGATATCGCTGTCTGGATGCGAACCGATCGTGACGACTTGGTTTTGCGAGAAGTGGCGAGTCGCAATCACGCGCTCACGCCAAGCAACGAGGATCTCGACGACCGTTCCCTTAGATGGCTTTACGTAGTCGCGAACGTCTTTGTATTTGCTCGGTGGCGCGAACGTCTTTTTCTTCTTCGAGTGTGACGACGAACCCGATTTGCGTGTGGCCTGACGCGCGCGTGGCCCCGCCATCGAGAAACCCGCCGCCGCTGGCGCCGTGATTTCTGGAGACGGAATCGGATCTTGCGGAAGTGACGGGACAACAGGTGCTGCTACCGGTGTCGTTACCGTACGAAGAGGGCGATTATCCTTTTCAGGGTTGCGAGGCGCTTTCACGCCCTCAAACAACTTCTCTTCTTTCGGCGTTTCTTTATGAGCTGTGGGCGCCGCTTCTTTTTTTGCTTCAGCAACAGGAGTTGGCGCAGGTTTTGGCGCTTCGGCTTTTACTTCCGGAGCTGGAGTCGGAGCCGGCGTCGGCTTCGATGCCTCTACAGTAGCACCAGGCGCTGCTTTCGGCTTCGGGACGCCGATGAAGAATTCGATGCGGTAGTCGCCGATTTGAATCAAGTCGCCGGATTCGAGCGGCGCATCGAGAACTGTCTCGCCGTTCTTTACCGTGCCCGTTTCAGATCCGAGATCGCAAATGAAATAGCCTGAGTCACGCTCTTCAATAGCGGCGTGAATCAGAGAGACGCGGTCGCCTTCGAGCGAAACTTGCGTTTCGCCGGGTTGGCCGATCACGATTTGGGAATCGGTGAATTGCTTCACACCGAGAAGTTGATCACCTTTGAAAATTCGGAGAACGACGGGCTTTTTCAAGGTCTATTCCTCACTTCGACGCCGCAGGTGTTGATTCGTGCGTCGAGCGACTAAA
Source organism: Pseudobdellovibrionaceae bacterium (assembly GCA_913776405.1). Taxonomy (GTDB): domain Bacteria; phylum Bdellovibrionota; class Bdellovibrionia; order Bdellovibrionales; family JAMPXM01; genus CAJYOV01. The sequence goes on along the minus strand of CAJYOV010000659.1, from coordinate 2,002 downwards.
GTCTTCAGCTGTCTTACGCATCTCCGGCAGGAAGTTCTCGCGGAGCTTGATCAGACGTTTGAAGTTCGTATTTCGTTGTTGCAGGAGATAGAAAAGTTCTGGCTTCTGAGTCTGACCTTCGATCAATTGGTCCTCAAAGTTGACCGTTGTCTTCTTCGGCTCGCCTTTCGACTGAGCCGCTGGTGCTGGCTTCTTCGCCTCTTGTTGCGCGAACGCAAACGACGAAGTCAGGAACAGCATAAAGACTGCAAGTGCCAGAGGTTTCAGTACACGCGTCATAGTTGGAGCCTTCGATGCAAATCCCGGTAATGACTGAACTTGAATCATCATTGTAGCGCAGCCTTTGCTTTCTTTTCCAAAGCATTCGCTCTCGCCAGGACGTCTTTCTTTTCAGTCTCGAGGAATTTGATTTTGTAAACAAGGGTGAGACCGTCTTTAGGCTTGTTCATGAAATCGATGAACAGAATCGCGAGATTCATGTGGGCCGCGACGTCTTTCGAGTTTGCTTTGATCAGGTCCTCATAGAGTTTGCTAGCACCCGCTAGATCCCCCGACTGACGAAGGGCGACGGCATAGTTGTTCGCGATACCGGCGTTGTTGCGATTCGCTTTATAAGACTGCTCAAGAAGCGGAAGTGCGCGCGTGACATCGCCGCCTTTCATGTACACCGAGCCCAGATTGCCCAAAGCTTGCTGATGCGATGGATTCTGCTTGAGCGCCTTTTTGAAATTCGCAATCGCGCCCGGAAGATCGTCTTCTTGCATCAGGACAACGCCGAGGTTGTTAAAGAGAGCCGCGTTTGGCGGATTCTTTTCAAACGCACGGTTCAGCAAGAGCTTTGCTGCCCCCGTCTGGCCCCGTTTGATGTAAACGAGCGCAAGCGCGTTCAATGCAACCGGGTCGTTTGAATTCGCACCGAGAATTTTCGCGGCTTGTTCCGTAACAAGCTTTGACTTCCCCATGCGAAGAGCCTGGGCTAAAGACGAGTACTTCTTATCGAGTTTCGAGCTCTGTTCATTTTCAGCGGAACCCTCTTTCAGCGAGGGAACATCTGGCTCTGCGCCGTCGTCGACGAGCGGTGCATCAGCAACTTCAGTACCACTCGAGTCCGCGCTCTGAGATTTTTTGCCAGACGAACTACAGCCAGCTACGAGACCGACCATTGCGAACGCGAGTGCCGCCTTCGAGAGAGTCGCAGTCAAACGTCGTTTCATCATAATCCCATCCAATCTGCGGCACGCGCATCTGAGATGATTTCGCCCGCATCGCGGCTTTTCGCTGCTGGATCGAGGTTTGCGAGGCCTTCTCGTGCGATACGAGTCCAATCGGTATAAACCTCGAGCTCTTGAGATTTATCGACTGCTGACTTGTACGAGTTTTTGGCCTCGGTATGGATGCCGTTGACCTGACCTTGGATCAACTCCTTGTACTTCGCAGCTTCCGCCTCGCCGAATCCAGAAGGCACTGGAACACGCGAGATTTGACCCGCAACTTGATCCAACATCTGACCCGTCGAAGCGAGCGCTGCGACGATCCAAGGGCCGTTGTCGTAAAGAACAACCGCTTTCATCTCTGAGATATATTTCTCACGCAGAGTTTGCAGCTGCTTTGCCGCTTGCCCCTGCTGGTTTGCATTCTTTGTGAAACGAATCGCTGCGAGGTCGCGAAGCACAGGTTGAGCCAGTTCAAAGCGCGCTTCAGCAGCAAAGCCAACCGTCGCTTCCTTCGCCTTGCCTGCCGACTTTTGCATCTGAATAACTTCTTTGAAGAAGTTCTGGCTCCGCGTGACTTGGCCCAAACGTTTCGCGTTTTTCCCCATCTCGTAATTGGCTTCGATCACATGCGCAGAGTTACGACCACCTTCACGAATATAGCGATCAAAGAATGCGGCCGCGCGCGCTTGGTTGCCGCGACGCTTTTGCATCTGAGCTTGCAAGTAATGAGTCTCAATGCGGTCCGCGTTCTTCGAGCGTGCGAAGTACTCGCCGTACGCGTTCGAGGC
>CAJYOV010000658.1 GCA_913776405.1 Pseudobdellovibrionaceae bacterium | reverse complement strand
AGCGCGTCTGCGAATCGCGCAGATGATGCTGACGCCTGCGAACATCCTGGTTCTCGATGAACCGACAAACGATCTCGACATGGCAACACTCGCCGTTCTCGAAGAAACGCTTTCGGACTTCCCGGGTGCGGTCATTCTCGTTACGCACGATCGTTACTTCCTCGATCAAGTTTCAAACCGAATTCTGGCCTTCGAGACCACACTTGATGATCAGCCAGAGCTTCTCGAATTCGCAAGCTTCGCTCAGTGGGAAGATTGGCGTGATATCCGAGACGAAGAGCGAAAAGCTCACGCGAAAAAGGTGAAAGCGGGTGGTGGCTCGGCCGCAACCGCGAACGCCGACGCCGCATCCGTGCAAGCTGCGCCGAAAAAAGCCAGAAAGCTGTCTTTCAAAGAGAAGCACGAACTCGACAACATGGAGCAAACGATCGCCGATGCCGAGGCCAAGCTCGCGACACTTCAAAGCGAAGCGGGCGACCCTGCCAACGCTGCGAATGCGAAACGCCTGACGGAGCTTTACGGTGAAATCGGCGAACTGCAGACTCGCATCGAAAAACTCTATGCTCGCTGGAGTGAACTCGAGAACTAAGTCAGCCATCTGGCTGTCTCAAATTGAAACGCTCTGCCGCTCTAGGCCCGTGCTCACCGAAGCTAGCTTTGATTCTCTGACTCCGAGGACTTTCGTCTTTATCTGAAGCGCGAAGTTTCCGAAGAGCAGATTGAATCCGCATCTCGAAAAGGGGCAGCATGGGCGAACCAAAGATTGAAGAGTCAGAGCGCCGGACCGGCAGCGATCGTGAACGCGATCGCCGTGTCATCGAACGCGTGAGCGTGCCAGAGGCGCGCCCGCACCTGTCTCTTCTTCGCCGCGTCTGCCAGCTTGGGGCTGTTTTCTCGGGCATCTACATCGTCAGCATCCTTGCTGAACATCTTTATCCACAACCCCATGTCGAGAATCTCACGCGGTCTGTTTTTGTCGCCGCGATCGTGGCGGTCTTGGCTTATCATTTCGTGCGACTGGCTTCAGCCGTATACTCTTTCGAAGAAAACGAATCGAAGCAGCGTTTGATTCAGCTTTTTGAACGCCTGAGAACATTCATGTTTGTGGCGGTCTGCTTGGGTGTGATCTTGGGCGCAGCTCAAATCATCACGTGGATTCGATAAGTCGCAGCCGAACTTAAGCGTTTCGTTTGAGAGCCAGGGCTAAATGCCTTGGCTCTTCTGCTTTTGGAGCGTCTCTAGCCTGGATTTTCAAGGCGTCCTCGGGTAGGTTCAAGCCTTCCAAACCTTATCCAGGACGAAATCAGGCGTGATCCATTTATCAGGCATCGCTAAAGGCTATGGCTCGAGAACTCTCTACCGCGACGGCAGTTTCCAAGTAAACCCGGGCGACAAGATCGGCCTAGTCGGTCCAAACGGCGCAGGTAAAACGACAATCTTCCGAATCATCATGAAAGAAGAAGGCGTCGAAGAAGGCACGGTGTCCGTTCCGGATAAAACGGTCATCGGCTACTTCTCGCAGGATATCGCCGAAATGTCGGGTCGCTCAGCGCTTGAAGAAGTGATGTCAGGCGCCGGCAAAGTCGTCGACCTCGCTCACTCGCTCAAAGAGATGGAAAAGCAGCTCGAGAACGCAGCCGAACTCTCAGACGACGCCATGCAAGCGCTTCTCGAAAAGTACGGTGAGGTTCAGGGCGAATTCGAAAGCCGCGGCGGTTACGATGTCGAAACCCGAGCGAAAGAAAACCTGACAGGTCTCGGTATCCATCCTGAAGATCACGACCGCATGGTTGAAGAATTCTCCGGCGGTTGGAAGATGCGGATCATGCTCGCGAAGATCCTCACGCTGAATCCAGATGTTTTGCTGGCCGATGAACCGACGAACCACTTGGACTTGGAATCGATCATCTGGCTCGAAGAGTGGATGAAGAATTTCAAAGGTGCGATCGTCATGACATCCCACGACCGCACATTCATGAACAACATCGTCACGAAGATCGTCGAAGTCGCGAATAAGACTATCACGACTTACGGTGGCAACTATGACTTCTACGAGCGAGAACGCTCGGTTCGTCGTGAGCAGTTGATCGCGGCGCACGCTCGTCAGCAAGATATGCTCGCAAAAGAAGAAGAATTCATCGCACGCTTCGCGGCTCGCGCCTCACATGCGGCGCAAGTGCAATCGCGTGTGAAGAAGCTCGAGAAAATCGAACGGATCGAGATTCCACCTGAACAGCAAGTCATGCAGTTCGAATTCCCGAAGCCACCTCGCGGCGGCGACGAAGTCGTGAAGATCGAGGGCCTCAAAAAAATCTGGAAAAAGGACGATGGCTCCGAAAAGCTCGTTTTTTCGGGCGCAAGCGCTCTTGTAAAGCGACTCGACAAAGTCGCTGTCGTCGGCGTGAACGGTGCAGGTAAGTCGACGCTCCTTAAATGTATCGTCGGTGAAGCGAACCCGACATCAGGTGTGGTCACTGTCGGTAACAGCATCACCGTTGGCTACTTCAGCCAAAGTTCACTCGATGTCCTAAATCCTGAGAACACGATTTACGACGAGGTTCACTCACGCATTCCGAACGCGACCATGGGTCACGTTAAGAACTTGCTAGGTGCGTTCAATTTCACCGGCGACGATTCAGAAAAACGAGTTCGTATTCTTTCAGGTGGCGAAAAGAGCCGAATCGTCCTCGCTACGATCCTGGCTAAACCGATTAACTTGTTAATCCTAGACGAGCCGACGAACCACTTGGACATCGCTTCACGCGAAGTCTTGCTCGACGCGATCAAAAACTTCGAGGGTACCGTGCTCATCGTAAGCCACGATCGCTACTTCTTGCACCAGATCGCGAATAGAGTCTTTGAGGTCGATAAGAACCAACTGCTCACTTACGACGGCGGCTTCGATTATTACCTCTGGAAAAAGCAGGACGAAGCAGCTCGCGCCTAAGGCCTAGTCGCGAAAGCCAGACTCGTCGCCATTTGCAGCTCAGGTTAAGCTAACTGAAGGGGACCTACGGACATCAGTCGAAAGGAGTCCCCCGAAAATGGTAACGGCAGCAGTTTTAACGGCGGACCAACGACTCGCTTACCAGATCCAAACTTGGATGAAGGATCTGGGAGACACGGTGAAGTTAGAAACTCACCTTGAGTTCGATGCATTCGTTAAAAAAATTGAAACCGAAAATGTCGCGGATCTCATGGCGGCAGCGGAAAAGAAAAAAGACGACGCGATTATCGACGCCGAAGATATTGGCTCCGGTAAATCGAAAGTCTTTGAGCCGTACTATCGACTTCTCATAGTCGATCTCGATCTTCTTCAAGCTCGCGATCTTGACCCCGTGGAGTGGTCGAAGACGTTTAAGAAACTCCTCGCAGATCAAGGCCGATCGGATTCTCTCTTTCCAACGTCGATTCTCTTTATGGCCTTCGATGGTGGCGACTTCCGTGTCGACGATCTACGTTCGCCAGTGATTGACGACCTTATCTTTAAGCCGCTCGATCGATCCGTTTTCCTTCAAAAAGTAGAGCTGCTCGTTGCGGACAACGTCGCGCGCTTGAAGCCGACGTTCCTGTTCCGACAAAAAGTCGAACTTCCGATCGAGATCGGAAAAGACGCGATTGCCGACGAAATCTCAGAGTTCGCGATCGCGATTCGAAACCCGGCGCCGATCAAGCCCGGCATCTACGCCTCGATTCACTCGACACTCTTTGGTGACGGCGATCTCTCACGTATCGTGGGTCGCGCTTACTACAGCGAATCGCATCCTCACCTCGAGGGGCAGCATCTCGTTTACTTCGGCTTTTTCGGACTTCGCGCCGATCAGCTTTTGAAAGTGAGAAAGTTCGTTCGCGACCGTCAGATTCCGCCCAAATTTCGAGTGCCGCAAAACCAAGTGCCCGCGATTGATCCTGCGATTCCGTTTACGCGTGCTGCGGTCATCGATATGGATGAAGCTGTCTTCCACGAGCTTTCGAGCGCTCTCAAGGATCACTACGTCGGGGTCGACGTTCGACATTATCTTTCATACGCGCGCTTCATGGCGACGTTGATCAAGTTGTTTCAAGAGCCGAAGGCATCGCCGGCTGCGGCCGCAGCGAGTGCCGCCCATTCTCAGGTCGATCTTTCTGAACTCAAAGAGGGCAAGCGCCCATGGACGACGGCTGGTCCTTTGATTTTCACTGTCGACGGCGACGAGAGGCTTTTGAGAGCGTTTGAGTCGGTGTCTGGGCCCAATGACCAAATCTTCGGAAAGCACAAACAAGAGTGGATCATGCGGCCGCAAACTTGGCTCGAGGAGCTCAGTGAGCATGATCGAAATGAACTCGAAGAGATGTACGCATTTACCTTAAGTGGCGGCAGAGGCCGAGCGCTATTGCGACTCATCGATGCGCAAAAGAATGTTTATTATCTCGAAGCGCTGTCGACACTCAACGCATCCAAAGAACCGGGCGTCACTCCAACCCTTCGGGTTGAACTTAAAGAGATGGAGCCAACTGTCTGGAAAGCTGCAAACACGCATTTGAGTGACGAAGCGACTCAGGTAAACCCCGCAGACTTCCGCTTCGACGCGCTCTTTATAGATGCGAACCTGATTCGCACGGAAGACCTTCAATCGTGGATTGATGGTCTTCACGAGATGTTCTTGAAAGCCGGGGTTTTCGTTCGGGGTGAAAAGTTCCCGCGAATTATTGTGATGGCTCATGAGAAATCGTCCGTGCGCCCCGAAACTTACCGGCTTAAAGGGATCGCGGATTTCTTGTTCAAGCCACTCGACCGCAAGATGGTCTCTTACAAAGTGAAGACAGTCGTCGATGAATTCATCGCCCGAGGCGAGCCGGAGGTTCCACACTTTGTGACTCAGTCCCTCGATGTGAAGCTCGCAAAAGATGCGCAAATGTTAGAGGTCTCTGAGTATGGGCTGTCGATTTCTCATCCGACACCGTTCAAGAACGGCACGATGATTCGCTTCTTTAGCTCACAAATCGGCGGCGGTGCGGATGGCGTCATCGGTCGCTGCTCTCACTGCGACAGAACGAACGACAAAGTCCCAAGCTACGTTTGCCACTTCACCTTCTTCGGTGTGACCGACGAAGTGCTCAAAAAAATCCGCACCTGGATCCGCGAAGATTACGTCCAATCAAAGTCGGCTCGCTAGATACGAACTCACGGGCCGCAGTGTGTCCTTCGGCCTAAATCATTTGTACTTCAGGGGTGTTTTCGATAGGGGTGGACCTAGACCAAACAACTCCTAGGGGATCCATCATGCGAAATCGACTCAATATCGAGGGCAGTTACTTAATTCGCAGCCGCGCTCTCGCGAGTTACACCGCTGAAGGTCTTCTCGTCGATCGCCCGAAGCCTTACGGTCTTCGCGGCTGGGCGGGCATCATCGCCTGGGTTTCTTGGATCATTCTGATTCTCGCAGGCCCCGTGCAAACGAGTGCCTTCAGCGACCTTCGCAACGCACAAGCCAAGCCAGCAGCCACTCAGCAAACATGCGCGCTGGCTCAGCAGCCTGCAGCTAAATCCTCGAACTAAATCGCCAGCGGCTTAGTTTTTCACCTGACTCAAGTTTGCGGCCGGTACGGCTGACCAGCCGCGCGAAAGAAGTTGGCCGTAGCCATGATCGGCTGAGTAGTCGTCGTAGTTGTCGCCAAAGTACTTCTCATTGCCTTGAACATCACAAAGCGGATCGCTCAGCGCGCTTGAATCGCTCGAAGCTACTTTTCTCCACATGAGTGTGAGCGCGATTTGCGTAGCGGGCCCTTGATAGTAATCGATCTGCAACGGAATTGTTTGGCCGGCCGCGAGTTGAATCGTTTTTCCACAACCGAGTGATGTTGAGTGTGTCGTATCGTTGTCGACGACTTTCTCGCCCGTATCGAGACGGTAAAGTCGTGAGCCGTCATCTGAGAGAAGCGCAAGCTGATAGAGGCCTGCACCTTGGTTATCTGTAAGCGACAAATTCGTCTTCAAGCGGAGCGCGAAATACTCCATCAAAACTTCGCCGTCTTTGTTTTGAAGATACGTCGTGCCTAAGCTGTTCGTGACTGGGAAGCCTGCGCTGAACAAACGCGTTGGGATAAAGATTTGATCCATCAAAAGAGTCGCGGGGATTTTTTCGCCGTACGTAAAGTAGGTATCGACGCCGTCGCTGCCGTGAAGCGCGCGTGCGTCGGCTCCAAGCGAATAGATTTCGCTCACGACGTTACTTGTGTCTGGGTTGCAGTTCGCGCTCGATGTGACGCCACCGCAGACGATGCCTGTCGATTGCTCTTTCGTCGCTTGCGAGAACGTCGCGGGCGCACAGTTTTGAAAACAAAGCAGCGTGCCCACAGCTAAAAGCAGGAGTCGAGTAGCAGCCTGACGCTGTGACGAGCCTACGGAAAATTTC
>CAJYOV010000657.1 GCA_913776405.1 Pseudobdellovibrionaceae bacterium | reverse complement strand
ATTTTATAAGCAACGCCAGCTGAGAGCTCACCGATCTGAAGATCAGTCTCTGCGTCAGGAGTTGCATTCGCCAACGGCGCGCTGAAGCGAACGTCGTTGTACTTTACTTTCGAGCCGCCCGAGATGTAACCACCGACACCGAACGCCCAAGAGTCGTTCAATGTGTTCGAGTAGATAAGGCCGACAGGTGCAGTGAAGCCCTTTTCAGATTTAACGACTTCGTTCTGGTTGTTGTAAGGGCCTTGGAATTGCGACCAAACCGGCGACACGTTCAACGAAACTTCGTTGCCCGGCGCAGCGGCGACGAGGCCTGCTGGGTTGAAGTAGAGAGCGTCGGCGCCCATGATGTACGAAGTAGAGATGCCGGCAACTGAACCTGTGCGGCCGCCCCACATGATTGATTTTTCGTAACCTGCGGCGAACGCCTGGCCAGCGAAGCCAACCGTAATTGCAGCTGCAACTGCTGCTTTAACGAACATAGTGTTCTTCATAAAAACTCCTTTTAAGTTTCGATGTCTCGAAGCTGTGAGCCCAGATGTGTGACCTGAGTGTTTGCTTGAACAGTTAGCTACCAAAATTGTCGAATGACAATCAGAGAGTCGTTAGCACCTGTGAGGCTTGACGCAATGTAGCTCGAGACCGACCTCGATCATCGTTACGCTACGTCGATGACAAACGATTCGAATGTAAAACATCGCCCGCCTGTAGCTGCTAAAAAACCACAACACTTCGAACTTCACGGTGATGAACGCACCGACGACTACTTTTGGATGCGCGAGAAAACCGATCCCGAAGTGATCAAACATTTGAATGACGAGAACGCCTACACCGAAGCGATCCTGAAACCACTTCAAGGTCTTCAAGACAAACTCTTTGCCGAGATGAAAGCGCGGATTCAAGAAGACGACTCGAACGTGCCGGTCCGCCAAAAAGATTGGTTTTACTATTCACGCACGGAGACAGGTCGCGAATACGCGATTCACTGTCGCAAACATGGATCGCTCGATGCGCCGGAAGAAATTATTCTCGACGAAAACGAGCTCGCAAAAGGTAAAGACTACTTAAGCTTGGACTCGCTTTCCCCAAGCCCCGATCACGAATGGATCGCCTACGCGATCGACGTCGACGGGTCAGAACGTCACGAGATTCACTTCAAGAACCTGAAGACGGGGGAAGTCGCGCCCGACGTCATCAAGGGTTGTCACACGTCGCTCGAATGGGCAGAAACTTCTGAGCGCATCGTTTTCTATTCGGTGCTCGATGAAAACGATCGCCCGGACCGCGCCTACCGTCACAAACTCGGCGAGGATCCTGCAAACGATCAACTTCTCTATAAAGAGACAGACCCCCAGCTCTTCCTCTCTATCTCGAAAACGAGAAGCGACAAATATATCTTCATCGAATGCCACGGCAAAGTGACCTCTGAAGTTCGCTTCGCAGACGCCTCAAAACCCTACTCTGACTTCAAAGTGATTGAGCCACGAAAGCGCGGCGTTCTCTATTCGCCAGCTCATCACGGCGACCGCTTCTTGATTACGACGAATGATGAAGTTCAAAACTTCCGACTTGTCGAAGTCCCGGTTACGGCGCCGGAAGCCAAGAACTGGAAAGAGCTTCGTCGTGGGTCTTCAACTCTTTTGATTGAAGGTGTCGACTGCTTCAAGGATTTCTGGGTCATTCACGAGCGCGAAAACGGCTTACCGCAATTGCGCGTGGTCGACCTGAAACAAAACTCAGAACACGTAATCGAATTCTCGGAGCCGACATACGAACTCGGTGGGCAATCGAACCCGAACTTCGATAGCGAAGTTTACCGCTTGTCTTACACATCACTCGTTACACCAAACACGGTTTACGATTACAACCTGCGCACGCGCGACCGAAAGGTCATGAAGACGCAGAAGATTCCAAGTGGCTACGATCCGAGCAAATACAAATCAGAATACGTGTTTGCGACAGCCGAAGACGGAACAAGAATTCCGATTTCGCTCGTCTACAAAAAAGAGGGCTTCAAGAAAGATGGCTCTCACCCGCTCTATCTTTATGGCTACGGCTCTTACGGCATGTCGATGCCGGCTCACTTCTCGACCGTGAGACTTTCACTTCTTGATCGCGGCTTCGTTTACGCGATTGCGCATATCCGCGGTGGCTCCGAGATGGGACGCGCGTGGTATGAAGGCGCAAAGTTTCTGACGAAAAAACTCACGTTCTCTGATTTCGTTTCGGCCGCCCGCTTCTTAGCGAAAGAAGGCTTCACGAGCGAAGGTAACATCGCAATCTCTGGTGGAAGTGCGGGCGGCATGCTCGTTGGCGCAAGTCTGAATCTGGCGCCTGGTCTGTACAAAGCCGCAGTAGCCGACGTGCCTTTTGTCGACGTGCTCAACACGATGCTCGACGACACTCTTCCACTCACTCCGATTGAGTACGAGGAGTGGGG
>CAJYOV010000656.1 GCA_913776405.1 Pseudobdellovibrionaceae bacterium | reverse complement strand
AAAACGACATGTGGAACCAAGAACAGGCGGACGATCTCGATCAGAGCAGGAACCACCAAGAGCGGAAGTCGAAACGCGATGGCCGAGAGCGCGCGGACGCCTTCGATCAAGGTTTGGTTCAGATCGCCTAGCGAGGTCGAAGAAAACAAAGGCTCGTCTCGAAGGCTTGAGCGTGTGGCGCTGATAACGAAAAAGGACCAGATCGCAGACCAGAGAATCTCGAAAAACACATTTGAGCCGACGACGGCGACGATCAGGCGAAAATCTTCTCGGCCTTCGCGCTGCACGAGCACGCCAGCATAATTCAGCAGCTGAAGTGAGGCTTCTTTGCCGAAGAAGAGCACAAGAAGCGGAAGCCACGTGCGACGGAGCACAAGCGGCACTAACCGTTGTACGTCGGCGATGGAATTCCGGATAAGTGAGTCGTGCATAGACGATTGCAAATTAGCATCGAACCGTTACCATGACTGCATGAAAATGGACTTTACGCTTCTCGTCGCAGTCGCCGGTTTAGCAATGCTCGGCTTCTCAAAGCCGCCTCCGAAGCTCGTCGCGCCGCAAGTTCCGGTGTCGCAGACAAAGCCTTACCGCTTGATAAGCGACAAAACGAAAACGTGTGTTTACGCGCCAACGGCTCGAACAGAGCTTGAAAAGCGGGCGGTGCTAATCGCCGGAGCAAACGAGTTCGGAAAAACGGCCAAGGGCCCTGGCCCGTTTGAGCTTTGTCTCGCGATTCTCGCAAACGAAGAAAACGGAAAGCCGATCAATTCGTGGTCGTATCCAGGTCATCCTGATCAGGAAATTGATCCAGGCTCGATTTCTTGGACTGCGGAAGCGAAAGAGCCAAAAGTTGTGATTCATCCTGGATACGAGCGCGAAGACGCTGCGACTTACATCGCGGCGTTGGTTTCTTCTTTGAATGGGAAGGCGTGCGTAAAACCGAAAGGCGCAAAGGCGTGTAAGCCTGATTACAAGAAGGCGCTCGAAATCGTGCACACGGAAGTCGGCGTAAAAGAACATCCGCTCGACTGGCTGTTGGCGCCCTAATGCTCAAGCAACTGAGCATCTTTTTTCAGGCGCGATTTCGCTCTCACGTGGCTCTTGCTTGCGCCGTTGTCGGGCTCGTAAGCTGCGCTTCGGTCGACAAAACCAAGTTTGCGACATCAACTGACGAAAGAGCGTCTTCAGCCTCAAATCCATCGGCTGGCGAGCCTCCAGATCCAAAGCCAACATTGCTCTTTTCGGATGCGTGTCGTGATTGGAAAGCAATCGGAGCGGATGAAGCGCTGAAGTCAGGCTTTTACAAAAAAGACGGAACGACAGTCTTTGTCGAAAGCTCGACTCACATGTTTGTGACGGTCGAAGGCAAATCGGCGCCGTTTTATTCGGATGCTTCGAGTGAGGAGTGGGCGTTCACGGCAACTTCGTCCGGTTTCAATAGCATCGGGAAGGAGCGAACTCTTGGGTCGCCCGAGCCAAAACCGGCGCTCACACTCAGAGATCTGCTTCAGTCGAGTGAAGAACTGTCGCTCAAAACTCAGATTATGAACCGTTGGATTCCAATCCTTCTCGAAGGCGAAGCGAAGTTTGCGGTCGTGCTTCAAAGCGATACTTGTGCCGCGGCTCCACAAGCCAAGTATGTGACGTGTTCAGTCGGTGCAAACGAATGTGCCTTTTTTCCGAAGGCTTTTGATCTCGCCGATGAAGATCGGGCTGCAAAGCAGTGCCTCGTCGACCTAAAAATGGGCGCGCCTGAAAAAGTTCAGCCGCTCGTGAAAGCGTGTGAGTATTTTCAGTCGGCAACGTACGAAGAACGTTTGCGGAAAGCGATCGAAGGTGGATCGAAATGTGGGCCAAAGGCCGAGAAAGCCGTCAAGAGCCTTCCCACATTGAAACGTATAGAGACCACGTGCCTATCTGTTCCGCAGGCTCTGCTCGAACTCACAGGTTCTCGCTAAGTAAGTTGCCCTCAGATTCCGGGACCGCTTGCGTCTTTCGGCCCGAATCTGTAAACCTGATGGCAGATGAAAACAATTGGCCGGTTCATTCTTCTTCTCGTGCTCTTGACCGCATTCGCGGATCTTGTGCCGGCCGTTCAAGATTTCTTCCAACCGCACTCTGAAATCTCAGCCTCAATCAACGCCGTGAGCATCGATACGGTTGTGCTCGCTAACGCTCACGGTACCAGCGATCACCACCACGACGGTCCTTGCGTGGGTGG
>CAJYOV010000655.1 GCA_913776405.1 Pseudobdellovibrionaceae bacterium | reverse complement strand
GTAAAACCCCGCGCTACCACATCTATTACGTGTTGTTGGCTCTCGTTGGCGTCGCACTCATCTGCGATCTCCCGCAGATGTTCCTAACGACCGCACCGGCCGAGGTGACTCAGAACGCAGTCAGCTCGGCGGTTGGCCTCCCAACCGAGGCCATCCCGGCCGCAGCCGCAGCCGATGCCTCTCGCACGAAGTGGAACATCGGCGACTGGCTGACGCTCGCCTGCATGATCGCAGCGTCTCTGCAAATTTTCTGGTTTGGCGTCATTCAGAAAAAGATCACGTCTTCGTTCAACTTCAACGTGTATCAAACGTTCTGGGCGGGCGTGATTCCGTTTGGTCTAGCCCTCATCCTCGAACCGTTGCCGACACGACTCCCCGTCGGCGAACCGCTGATTGGTCTTTGCATGGTGGCTTTCGGTTCGACTCTGATCGCGTTTGCACTTCAGGTGCGTGCGCAAAAAGTGATCTCACCGTCTCTTGCGAGTCTGCTCTTCTTACTCGAATCGCCATTTGCAGCGCTCTTCGCTTATGTCTTTCTCGGTGAACGCATCAGCACGCAAGGCGCGATCGGCGCCTCACTGATTCTCGTGGCGCTCGGTTCAAGCGTCGTCTTCGCTACCGAGGCCGCAGATTAATACAGCAAGAACTCGCGACGCTGCTCGGTCCAAGCGCGCTCGTCAGGCACGCAGATGGCGTCGAGGTCTGCGGCAACAGAGCCTGAAGCGTCGACCCATTCGCGCAGCTGCGGGCCACCGTTGATCAAGTCAAAAGCGAGACGCGTTTTTTCGTATTCGTAATGGAAGTCGCGCCAAATTTGGTAATCCGGGTGCACGGTGCGAATCGCCTTCAACCAAAGGCCGATCAAACGATACGGTTTAAAGAGCTCGTGATCATACGAGGCTTGGTCACAGTGAATTTGGAAGCCCGAACAAATCTCGCCCGCGTGTTTCTGAAACGTTGGGAGGAAGTAAGTGGAGCGAAGGAAACAGCCCTTCATCCACTGTGGTGCAATCTTCTCCATCGCTTTGAAGATCGCAGGCATGTCGATGTTCGGCGCGCCGACAGTCTCGAGCGGACGTGTGGTGCCGCGCCCTTCGGATAACGTCGTGCCTTCGATCAAAACCGTACCCGGAAAGGCGCGCGCCATTGAGACACTCGCCGCATTCGGCGAAGGATTCACCCAAGAAAGTTCGTTCAGTGGCCACCCGTAGCCAGGGCCTTCGTTGATCTTGTAGCCTTGCATCTCGATCACGCGGTAATCGACATCGATCTTCAGCGTTTTCTTAAACCACAGCCCGGCTTCGCCCAAAGTCAGTCCGTGGCGCATAGGCAAACCTTCAGCCGCACCGACAAAACTGATCCAACCTGGACGCAGGAGCGAACCCTCAACTGGGCGGCCGGCAGGATTCGGACGATCAAGAACCCAAACCGACTTTTTTTCGCGTGAGCATTCTTCCATCACGTAGAGCAATGTTGTCAGAAACGTGTAGATCCGCGTTCCGACATCTTGAATGTCGACGAGAATGACATCGAACGTATCGAGCATGCGCTTAGACGGCCTGCGCACTTCGCCGTAGAGAGAGAAGACCGGAATCTTGTGAACCGGATCGATGTAATCTTCTGTCTCCATCATGTTGTCTTGCTTCTCGCCGCGCATCCCGTGCTGCGGGCCGAAGGCAGAGACGATGTTCACTTTGGCTGCGACGAGTGCGTCGATCGAATGGCGGAAATCAGCAGTCATCGATGCTGGGTGCGCAAGCACAGAAACGCGTTTACCAGCGAGCTGCTTCAAAAGATCCGGAGAATTCAGAAGGCGATCGAGTCCAAGAATCATGATGAAAATCCAATCGAAGAAAAGAAGAGCCAGAGTCCAAACCAGAGCCAGCGGCGCAGATCGAACCGCCAGTGAGCAACTTACAAAAAGGCAGTAAAGCTAGCACGCAGATGAAAATCGGGTTTCTCGCCTTTGTGAGCGAGCGCCCAATATTCTTTCTGCCCGTCTTGATATTCCACCACGACGGTCGCTCCGAGAACAACGTCGCCGGGCTTTTCTAAACGAAGATTGAGGGCAGAAAGATCTACTAGGCCTTCGACTCTTGGAACCGGCACTGTCCCACTCATTTTGAACGGCGAAAGAGACAAGGTCGCCTCGCGCATGCCGGCTCGATAATCGTCGAACTGATACACGTTCCAGTCACCAGAGGGCGATACGTTCAACTCGTAGTACCCGGTCGATGTCGCCGGACCGAAGAAGAGTTCACAACACGTCGTTTTCCAGAGCTCGTTGCGGCGCTCAGGCTTTGCCGCTTTCGGCCACGCGATTTTCTGCACGGTCGCAGTCGGCCCCTCGAACAGGAAGAGGAAGCGGAGCTCACGGTTTTCGATCAAAGAAAGCTGCACGCGGATCTGAAGATCCGACAACACGCTCTTTCCACCGTACGGTACCAAAAAAAAATCCCAGTCAGTCATGACTGGGATTTTAGAAGCCAAACGGCTCTTTAGTGAATCTGATTATACAAAACGATACTTAAGCGAGGATCTTCGGCTGCACGCAGAGTCGTGCGCTCAAACTTCCCCGGCCCCAGAGGGTTCCTTTCGTTGAACTCGACCAACGTATAGGCGCCGTCGCTGACGTCATGATCGCGCCAGTAAGCATCGAATTTGGATTCTCTTTGCGAAGAGAGTCGACGATTTCTGTGACCCAAGGCTGATCGAGAGCATCACTCATGCTTGAGCGGAAATCGGAAATCAGCTGACGAGCCGCTGTGTCCCAGTTTGCGATCGTCGAGGTGTCCAATTTCTGAAAGAAGAAGTGAAGCCAGTTCGTCTTCGAATCCGGAAGCTCAACGAGCATCGGGAATTGTTTCTTCGTCGCATCGTTGATCGCAAGCACGTCCCACCGCGAGCCCAACAAAACAGCTGGCATATTAAATTTGTGCAGAATGCGAAGAAGCGACGGTGACGGTGTCTCTTCCATTTTTTCGATTTCGACAGGCGCCGAGCGACCTGCGAGAACGAAGAGATGACGAGTTTCAGCGGGGTTCATCATAAGCGCTTGTGCAAGGCGCTTCAAAACATCGGCAGAAGGCTGAATGTCGCGAGCTTGCTCGAGCCACGTGTACCACGTCGTACCGACACCCGCGATTCAGCGACTTCTTCGCGACGCAAGCCGGGCGTGCGTCTGCGCGAGAGTTGAGTGATGCCAAGCTGTTCAGGTTTCAGTTTTTCGCGACGTGTGCGGAGAAAATCGGCCAGTTCACGACGACGAGATTCGCTGAGGCCAGAACGGTCTTGCGCTTCACCGTCGGCGCGGTTTTCGCTAGATTTGGGCACGGGATGGTCCTTCCTAAATATGTGACGAGAGTATTTGTTTAAGTGCCAGAGGTAAATTAAAGAAAAGATTAACCGGGAATCTATCGAAACATGATCCGACTGCTGCACACCTCCGATTGGCACTTAGGCCGCCTTCTCTACGGGAAGTCCTTACTAGATGAACAAGCTGAAGCTTTAGAGCAGATGCTCAAACTCATCGATGAAACGAAGCCGCATGCCCTCCTGATTGCGGGCGATATCTTCGACCGTGCCCTCCCGCCAGAGGCGGCCGTTAAGCTTTTTGATTCGTTTTGCGTACGAGCCGTACTCGATCGGAACCTGCCGGTCTTCGTCATTCCAGGAAACCACGACAGTGCCGAACGGGTCGGCTTCGGTTCGCGTCTCTTGCGCGCGCGTGGCCTTACCATTTTTTCTAAACTGGAAGACTCGCTCTCACCCGTCGTTCTAAAAGGCGACGCCGGCGAAGAAGCCATGATCTACGGTATCCCGTTTGTCGAGCCGGTCGAGATCGCTCGCTTCTTGGGCGAAGAGTCTTTGAAAACGCCAGACGCGACAGTTCGTGCGCTTGCGAAAAAGATGTTGGCCGAGCACCCGAAAGAGAAACTCTCGGTTCTTCTTTGCCATGCGTTTGTCGTGGGCGGTGAGGCTTCGGACTCCGAGCGTGATCTCTTTGTCGGTGGTTCATCGGTTGTCGCGACAGATGCGTTCGATGGCTTCTCATACACAGCACTCGGTCATCTTCATAAACCTCAACGCGCGGGAGACGAGCGCGTTCGCTACTCCGGCTCTCTCCTCGCCTACTCGAAATCCGAAGTCGATCACATCAAATCGGTTCTCGAAGTTCATCTTGCGCCTTCGGGCGCACTCGCGGTGAAAGAGCATTCGTTACCGACGTCTCGCCGCCTTCGCTACATCGAAGGTGAAATCGAAACTCTCCTTCGCTCAGGCGAAAAAGTATCGGAAGCCGAACGGAACGACTACG
>CAJYOV010000654.1 GCA_913776405.1 Pseudobdellovibrionaceae bacterium | reverse complement strand
TCAGGTAAAGTCTCAAGCACTTCTCCCCAAGGATCAACGATGATCGAGTGACCATACGTCGATCTAGTCGCAGATTTCTCATTTGCTGCAGCAGCGGATTGCGCGGGTCTCGAATGCACCCCGCCCTGAGCTGCCGCAAGCACGTAAACTTGCGATTCAATCGCACGCGCACGAGTCAACACGTCCCAATGCGCACGGCCCGTCGGCACCAAAAACGCCGACGGGATCAAAACAACATCAGCTCCTGCCTTCGCGTAGTGCAGGTACAGCTCAGAAAACCGAAGGTCATAACAAATGGTGCACCCGAGCTTCCAACCTTTGACTTCAATGACCGCAGGCCCAGCCCCATGCGCGAAGACATCCGACTCGCGCACAGGCTTGTGCCCAGCGACATCGACATCAAAAAGATGAACTTTGCGGTACACATCTCGAATCGCACCCGATGGCTCAATTAGAACCGTCGAATTAAAGAGCTTCCCGTCGGCTTCACGAGGGATTGATCCGATATGAAGAGTTGCTCCGAAGGCTCGAGACCACGCGCGAAGAGGTTCAAGCCGCGGGTCATCGAGCGAAAGCGAAGGAATTTTCTCGCCCTCTTTCAGTCGAAAGTAGAGCGCGTTTTCTGGGAACGAAATGAAATCTGGAATCACCGAAGGAGCGTCCGCCCGCTTCGCCGCTTCTTCGATCGTCCGAAGGAGCGCTATCACTTGATCGACATTCGCTTGAACGTCATCGACCGATGTCAGCTGACAGACGGCCACCTCAAGAGTCGGCGACACGGCACTTGCCGAATCGCCTTTATCCGAAGCGCTCTCTCGAGAAGCGCCTTCAGTCATCACTGGCGAGAAACTTCCGTGCTCGTTGTAACTGTCGCAGAAGAGACTTCTTTGCATTTCCAGTTCGCTGCTTGAAGCGTATCGCGCATGCGATCGACGATCGATGAACACGACTCTTTCGCTGAGTGCTCACCGACTTGTTCTTCAGCGCCACCTTTCGAGTAAGTGACTTTGCAGTTCTTGTTTTCGCCCATCACTCGAAGCGTACGAACGTTCTTCGCGCTGTTTTTACAGAGAACAAACTCTGACGCTTTCTGATCAGCCGCCAATGCCGCTGAAGATGTGAAAGCCGCAACGACCAAAGCCGCTTTTGAAATCTGAGAAAGACGAAGCATATTGATGAACCCCACGCGCAAAAGATGCAGTTACTTACGCTCACTAAAAGCCTAGCGCAAGTCGTCGTGATCAGAAAAACAAAAAGGCGAACCCTTTGGGCCCGCCTTTTCTGCGTCATCAACCTCGAATGAGATCGAATTAAGCTGTCTTCGAAGCTTTCTTAGCTGCTTTTTTTCTTTGGAGCAGCTGCTGCAGCTTCAACAAGTTTCACGTTCGAGTAGTCGATATAACCTTCGCTCTTCGTGAGACCGTTTTGTTTTGAGTGACGAGTTTGAATGCGAACGCCTTCAACGCGAACACGCATTGTTTTAGGGTTAACTTCGAGGACAGTGCCTTGGCGACCTTTGTCCGAACCCGTAGTGACTTCTACTTTCGAGCCTTTGCGGATTTTGAGTTTCATTATCTAATTCCCCTTAGGCTTTCTTAGCTTTTTTGCCGACGAGTTTCGCGCGGATCTTCGCTTTTACAGACGCCGCACGCTTTGAGAGAGTTGTTTCTTTAAGACCGAGAATGTACTGGTCGAGACCACCTACATGCTCCATGTCGCGGATCGCGCTAGTCGCGATACGAAGAGTCACCATGTTGCCAAGAGCTTGGCTGAAGAGACGTTTCTTCTGAATGTTTGGTTGAGCAATCGACTTAGTCTTGATGTTCGAGTGGCTGACCAAGTTCTTTACAACAGGGCCTTTGCCCGTAAGTTCACAGCGTCCCATGGACTCTCCAATATAATCATTGTCCGGCTGACTTCGCGCCTGAGGCCGCAACATCCAAGATGCACGCCCTCAAACCCCTGAGCCAGACCGATTTCCGCTAACAAGAAGGGCTAGGTATAGGGGAAAATGCCACTTGTTGGCAACGGATTTTTATCGTATACCGGAGACCTTGTTTGAGAACCCTCCCTCCGTCGGTTTTGAGCTCTCAGATCCACTCCAATTGAACTGGTAACGGTTCCTGCCGAGCGGCTCTCTGACTTTCTCGAAAACCGCGTCCACGGATTGCGCCTCCGACCCCTAAAACGGTTTGAGGCAAGGTCAGAGCCGGGGGAGCTATCGAACAGAGCAAATTTGTAAAACGCTGTCGAAAACGGGGTTGATAAACCCCAGTTTTTAACAGATAAACGAACCCTTATTTCTGACCGTATTGGGAAGGACCGCACCTCATGAGAAAGAACGTACGCTCGAAGTACCGCCCAGAATTTCCTGGTGACTATAACTTCGATTATAAAGATGCACAGACGCTCGGTCGCTTCATCAGCGAAGGCGGCAAAATCACTCCAGCTCGCATCAGCAAACTCTCGCTCGCTCAACAAAAGCGCGTAGCAGCTGCAGTTAAGAAAGCTCGCAACCTCGCGATGCTTCCACTCGGCAACGAAGCTTACGACTTCTTTGAGCGCCCAGAAGCAATCTCTCCAAAGCCATTCGCTCTCTAAGATCGAATCGCTTTCGGCGAATAAAAAAGGGACCTTCTCGGTCCCTTTTTTATTTTCGAATTCATTCAGCTTATCAAGCACTCAACGCTTTCGTTTGTCGCTACGATCTTTTCGATCAGCCAACATCTCTCGGCCAAGTTGCATCCTTCAGTGATTGCGCTTTTGAGGCCCGAACCAAATCCCAGATGGTCGCGATTATGAGCGCCAAATAAATCGTCGTCGAAACGCGATGAAATACCGGACCCGGTAACCCCATCACATTCACATCCTCGAATCCACCCGTCCGATTCAAGAGCCGTGTGATCATGAGTGGAAGCGAACTTGCGAACAGATGAACGCAGCCCATCCAGAAACTTGCCGTCCTTTTCGTTCGATCTTTCCAACCGCCGCGAACGATGTAAAACCCAAGTAAGACAAAAACAGTGCCGGCAATTGCCCCTGCCGTTAGGCGGTCCGCGACAAGCTTAAACACCGCTGTCACAAGTCCGATCACGATGAGCTCAAGAAAAAGCAAAAGAGCGAAGTAACGTTTCATGCGGGCATTTTGCGCCTCTCCAGCGGAGAAAGCAAATTGCCATCGTCCGCAGACCGGACAAAATCGTAACGATCTGTCCGGCGTAAACTTCACCCGGACGCGAACGATCTCTTAATCGCTGCGCAGGCGGCGCCCACATTTGCATAAGTCCCTCGCAAACCTTATCGCCTGGAGGGGCTCATGTTCGGTACACAAAACAAAATCAATTCAGTACTTCTACACTCGCTTGCAACTCAACTTTCACTCTACGGTCTGAACCCCTCTCAGTGGGAACTACAGAGCGCAACAGCAAACTCATCAAACGTAATTGAATTGCGTAACCGTCAAGATTCCGACTTTCGCATGCAAGCGCGCATCGCCATGAAACGCGATCGCCTCTCGATCTCGCAACTCTCCGTCGTGTCGATCTAAAGTGCAGCAAGCGCCAGGTGGACGACGCCTACTTCCAAAGTATTTGAGAGTTGAAACTGTTTTTCGCGGTCGGCTTGAAACGTCGAGAGCCCTCGCACGCATGAGAGGCTCCGCGAAAGACTATCGATAAGCTGCACAAGGTGTTGCGAACAAGCTTCGCTGCAGAGTCTGTTCGGCATCAAGCGTCTCCACGCCGGGGAGGTTGTTGAGTGTTTTCGTTTGCCACTCAGAAACCGTATCCTTGCCGAGAATGCGATCGGCCTGCTGTCGCAAATCACAAAACAGCGAAAGATCGGACGCATCCAACCAACCGTTACGACGATTGACCGAAGCAGGGCCACGATCACCCCAACTGATTTGCACCATCAATTTCATGCTCGATAACATCACCGTACGTAAGAGTGATTCGGACCTCGCCGTCTCAGAGCACTGGTGCGGAATGTTATCGAGATCCTGATTGAACTTTTTCAGGCGAACGAAATACTCAAAACAGCCTCCGGGACTGTTGTCCGCCTTGCAGAGGTTGTAGAGCTCGCCAAAGAGCGCCCCTTGCTGAGTGCCATTAAGACCCGGTCGCGAATAAAGAAATTCTTTTTGGTTTTGCTTGAAGAGATCGAGCTGTGAATCGCAGACGGTCTTTGGCGGGTCGTTGTAAACGATGAACGCAAAACCCATCATGAGCGCGATCACAGCGATGATCGGCTTTGGCACAGTCCCAATGAATGTGATGATTTTTTGAATCGGGCTCATCGCACTCTCACTTCTGAACGCGAATGCCGCACGGCTCTCGATTCCCAGCCGACGTCTGAAATGGATTCTGACCTTTCATCCCCGTCTGAACCCAAGTCGCTTTATCCTTCGGACAGAAGTAAATCCCGTAAGTTTTGTCGAGACGGTAAATCCGCACAAGGTTCACGAGCTGATTAAAACCCTCTTCTAGACGATGGCGTCTTTCATTTCCGAATGCTGACTGCGTTTGCTCAAACTGATCTTTTGCAGCATCGAGAATGATCAACAGATGCGAACGTTCATGAGGCTTTGCCAGATGCGAAACCGCCCGCGCACGATCGATTTGCTTCAAAAGATCTCGCAACCCGAGATCCGTCTGCTCTTCATCATTCTTCACAAGCGAATGATGAACAGCATCGCCCATCTTCAAAACTTGGTTTAACTCTCGAGTCAGCTGCGAGTTTAAAATCAACTCACCTTTGGCGTGCGCGTCCTCTGAACAAGCGAATCCCGTCGCGAGAACGACGAACAGCAAACTCAAACAGATTCTAATGAACGACCGAAAGAAACACGCCATACCTCCTGTCTCATCGGCCAAAATCCCGTGGGAAATAAGTTACTTCCCCGCGATTCCCACCCTCGCCCCACCAATTCCCGACCGAAGCCCAACCCGGCCACACGACTTCGCACCGGCCCCTTTCGACGACTCGATCGCCTGCAGCTAATTCGAAAAGCAAAAGGCCAGACTTTCGCCTGGCCTTTTGCACCTCTAAATTTTCAACCGCTGAGTTCTTACGAACCTCTGCGGCCTCAACCGCTCAATTAGAACGAGAGTGAAGTTTGGAGGTAGATCTGCGATGCAGTCTTGTCGCCTGCGTTCAAATCTTTAACTGCGTCGCCAGGCATGAACATGCTGTAGCGAGCGCCGATTTTGAAATCGCTGCCGTATGATTTGTTCGCGAAAACGTCGAGCTCGCTACCGAGATCGTCGTTACCAGTGCCTGTCGCAGCTACTGTATTACCAGCACGGCTCGAACCATCACCGAACGCTGTCGCGCCAGCTGATTCAGTTTTCGAGAACATGTAGTAGCCAGCGCCAACTTCCAGGTCTTCGCGTGGCATGAACGACGCGTTCACGTTCCAGTAAGTGAGGTTACCCCACTCAACGAAGTCCATGAGACCAGCGTAGTTATGACGATCGTAGAACAGAGTTTGGTAACGCTTGTTCTCAGTCGTGCTTGCATCTTCACCCGAGTCTTGGTGGTAACCCGCCGAGATCTTGAAGCCCATCAACTCCGGGTTACCCCAACCGAGCATGAGATCGAACATGTTAGACGATTGCGAAATGTCGCCAGCAGGTGTGCCTTTCGCGAAGTCACCGAACTGGAACGCCGCTGTCGCTTTGTACATGATGCCGACAACATCGCCGCCAACTGTGAAACCAGCTTGTTGCCAGTTTTGGTTCGCTTGTGCTGCTGCAGCGGTGTTTGCTGCAGACGCTGAACCAATCGCCGCGTTGCTACCGGTAACAGCGAGAACGTGAACGTTCGCCATTTTGATCGCTTCAGGCATGTTCTTGAGATCCATCGTTCCCAAGTAGTAGTTCGCTTCGTTGTCGTTCGTAGCAGGTGTGCCGAACTCAGCTTGCTTTACACCGTAGAGGTTGAACATTGCGAACGAAGTGTCGAACGCTGCGTTCAAACCTTCATGAGCGTAAGGAACTGCTTGCCAGTCGTTTTCAGAGAAAACTGCACCGTCTGCGAATTCGATACCCATGCGGCCGACTTTGAAAGAAACCGCGTCCGATGCTCTCCACCATCCCCAAACACGGTTCACAACGAGTGAGTTGTTGTCCGCAGGCTGGTAGCTAGTTTGTGTCGTAGGAGTTGCGCCTGCTGGAACATCAGCACCGCCGAAGCGTGCCGAGTGCAAAAGGCCAACGTAGGCTTGAAGCTTTTCGCCTTTGCGTACGTTCATGTTCCACTTCAAACGGCTGTCGAAGTGTTGTTCGCGAGCTGAGTCATCAGCCGCAGACTTGTTGAGGAAGTTCTCGTAACGAAGACGGAACTCGCCACCGTTTTTGAACTCTGTTGCATCTTGAGCGTGAGCAGTCGCAGTCACTGCGAGCGCGCTTACGATAAGAGCTAGGCGTTTCATGTGCACTCCTTGTCAGACTTGGCGAACCAAGTCCTTTTGTTGGTGACCCCGCGGAGGCGAGGCCGATCATGTTGTCGAACTCGCTTGCGCGAGCCCGGAATCTAAAAACGCAAAACTTGAAACCAAATCCATCTCGGCCGCTCTAGCGCTCTCGCAGTCTGCCAACCGTCACGCCAGCAAACCGCGCTCACTTTCATCGAACCAACCTCGCAGTTAGCGCCTTCTCCACTGCTCGACACTCTTGCCTGTTTTGCGAGCGAATCCTGAGACCCAACTCTTCATAGACAACTCAGAGTGCAATTAAACGCAGAAGAGTCGATGACTCTAGAACGTGCACAGCCCAATCGTAGGAACCGAGAAATCTGAATGGCAATCTTTTTCTAAGCGCTACTCGACGCAGGTGCGCTCCGTCTGGTCGAGATGTTGCCTTTTGGCGACAGTTTCCGACACTCAAACAACGCGCTGAAAGATCCAACCCTGCCGCAGATTCAGGCCAAAAACGGACAGAAGCTAAGAACCTAAAATGAAGCACGCTATCGAAACTCCGCGCCGCAACTCACTTTTCATCCAACTGAAACGGTAGGAATAATAGCGCCCGCCGAACTCCACGCCCGTTTCTTCGCGAACCGTCAGAATCCATCCCGCTCTTTCAATCATGTGACGAACGCAAAATAAAAAAAGCCCCAGCGCTTTCAGCAACTGGAGCTCCACTCATCCGCCCTTTTTCGGCGGACCTTAACTTAAC
>CAJYOV010000653.1 GCA_913776405.1 Pseudobdellovibrionaceae bacterium | reverse complement strand
GCCAAAATCATCGCGAAAGGCGGCACACCAGCAGGCACCCACCGCCCGATCATGGTGGGCGAGATTTTGCACTTTCTCGATCCCAAGCCCGGGCAAATCCTTGTCGACGCAACACTCGGCTATGGCGGTCACACGAGCGAGATTCTCCAGCGGCTCCAAGATCCGGAAGGTCGCAACCACGGGCGCTTGATTTCATTCGACCGCGACCCAATCGAGAGCGTGAAAACCGAAGAGCGTGTTCGCGCAAAAGGTTTTGCCCCAGAGTCGTTCACGGTCGTTCGCTCAAACTATTCCGAGATCGAACCTCGACTTCGTGCTCTCGGTGTCTACGGCAAAGTGAATGGCTTGCTTGCCGATCTTGGTCTTTCTTCGATGCAGATCGATGATCCAAATCGCGGTTTCACTTTTAAGACTGAGGGCCCGCTGGATTTGCGCATGAATCCAAACGAGGGCGAACCCGCGTTCGCTCTTCTTGCGCGCGTGTCTGAGGCGGAACTCGCGCAGTGGCTTGAACTCAACTCCGACGAGCCGCGAGCGAAATGGGTCGCGAAAGCGATTCTTGATCAGCAGAAGAAAGAGGCGATCACGACGACAACTCAGCTCGCAACCACGATTCGCTCGTGGCTGAAAACGCTCTCTCCAAAGACACGTGAGAAAGAAGGCGACACTCCAATTCGCCGCGCGTTTCAGGCACTTCGAATCGAAGTGAATCAGGAGTTCTCGAGCCTCGACCGATTTCTTTCGGTTTTACCAGGAGTTCTCGCGCCGCAAGGGAAAGTCGCCGTTCTGAGCTTCCACTCCGGCGAAGACCGCCGCGTGAAAAAGTCTTTTCAAGGTTTCGAGCGCGACGGCGTTTATGCCCACGTTTCCGACGAATTCGAGCGCCCCAGTTTTGAAGAGCAAAAGCAAAACTCCCGGTCAAAATCAGCCAAACTTCGCCTCGCACATAAGCCCTAAGCTAGAAGCTTGCTTGCGAGGCACCTAACTCTAAAACCCTGGTTCCAAGATGGGTTTTTAAATTAAAACTGTTTATGTTCTCTGCTGATTTGTTAGGCTTAATGACCGACAAACTGTCGCGAACATGTGCTGAATCGCCAATATCTTGACGCGACGTTACTACAGCCACTTCTGTAATTACGGACACTTGATGCACTGCAATCACTAATTTAGGACCCCGCAGTTCCAATTTGGAACTTATGGCTAGGCATCTGTCTTTTTCTGTTTAAAGCTTTTTCTCGGTTTCACGTAATACGCACGATGTTTCCCATGATGGGAGACTTCATGACCTTCAAAGGGGAATAAGGGACATGATGCTTAAGAACAAAAAGACGTCATTGATGATGTCAGCTCTCGCACTCATCGTAGCTTCGAGCGCAGTCGCGTTCGCTGCTGGACACAACCACGAGCTCTGCGAAGGTTTCATCCCGCAGAACGACATGAAGATTCCTGTCGGCGTAAAAGGTGGCAACCGTTGGAGCAAGAAAGCTGCTGGCGGCATCACTGAAGCTCAGTTCAACGAAGTCATGACCGCGTTGAGCGTCTCTACGCTCCAGTTGTCGCTCAAAAAGGCGGCAAACTTAAAATCAACCGCAAATGGACTGACCCAACTGTAAACGCATCTGCTCAACAGCAGGGCGGCCAGTGGATCTTGAACATGTACGGCGGCCTCGCTCGTCACCAAGAAATTGGTATCGAAGGTATGGCTCTCGTTGCATGTCATGAGCTTGGTCACCACTTGGGTGGCGCACCGAAGATTGCAGGTTGGTTCTCAACTTGGGCATCAAACGAAGGCGCATCTGACTACTACGCAACTTTGAAGTGTCTCCGCGTTTACTTCGCTGAAGACGACAATGAAGCGATTATCGCAGCTCAAGCGCCTGGCGTTATCGAGCCGATGATGAAAGACATGTGTGAAAAAGAATTCACGCAGCGTTCGGACCAACTTCTCTGCCTTCGTAACTCGATCGCAGGCGCACAAGTTGCCGGTCTCTTCATGGATCTCAACAAAGACACAGTTCGCCCTTCAGTTACGACTCCAGACAAATCAGTCGTGACTCGCATGGACGACAACCACCCGAAAACACAGTGCCGTATGGACACTTACTTCGCGGGCGCGGTTTGTAACGTCGACCAGTCGGTTGCGAACTCTGACTCTGACTACAAACAAGGCTCTTGCGTAGAAGGCACGGCAACAGTTGGCTACCGCCCACGCTGCTGGTTCTACCCACAAGAAAAAGAAGCAGACAAGCCAGACAACAACAACGAAGGCGGCTGGCCTTTCCCAGACTGGCCAGTCTACTAAGAACCTCTGGTTCTTAGATCGACCGAGCAGTCGAAAATAGAAAAGAACAGAAAACAGTTTGAGTTGAAGCTAAAAGGAAATGGAGCGAGCAAGCCTGCGAGCTCCGTTTTGCTGGAAGCAAAACTTAACGAAAACAGACGCGACGGTAGCAGGGATGCACGTCGCGTTTGTTTTTTTACGAACGCGGGAGCGCTCGCTCACGATGTCTGTGTGAGGAAATCGAAGTACTTATTCACCGATTCCATCATCATCAGCTTGCCTTGGCCGCAAGCGCAGTTCCGATGATCGTGATTTGTTCCGCCCGCAAGCATGCCGAAGCCGCCAGGATAAACCGCGTAGTGGTTGTCTTTCTGAAAGAACTCGATCTTTTCCGTATCGCAGACTTCGCACGCAAATTTGACCGCTGCGGATTCAACCGTGCAATTCTTTGGTAGGAAGTGCGGTAAGAAGTTTGCGTTCTGAACGAAAGCGACCGGAATATTTCTGAGAAC
>CAJYOV010000652.1 GCA_913776405.1 Pseudobdellovibrionaceae bacterium | reverse complement strand
TGTAATCCGAGAGCGTAACGAGTGAGCCGTTTGCCGTGTAACGCTCGCCGATGCCTGAGATCGTTCCGAATCGAATTGCAGGCGAATTGATATGAGCGGGCAAAACGTCAGCCGAGTCCAGAGCCAGAGCAAATTGCGGTTTCGCACAAAGAACGAGAGCGGCCGAGGCGAAAGCAAAAATGAATTTTAAGCTCTGGACCGCAGTCATCATTTCAGACGTCCCTTATTTCTTAGAGGCATATGAGTCGAAATGGGTTTAGCGAAGATCGCGCCAACCCTCGGTCTCAACATGTGAGACTCAAATCCGATTCAGACCAAAACAGGCCGACCCCAGTCGTCCGCCATGAACAAAACAGGAAAAAAACTACCTACTCCGGGAAGTCGGGGCCATGTGGACACCGAGTAAATAGGAAAGGTCTTGCAACCGCAAGCCGCGGTCCCTAAAGATTCTAACAATCATGTCGCACGAATTTTTGCCCTGTAGTTACGCATCACTTTGTTCAGGTTGCGACTGGCTTTTAAAGCCCGCATCGGAACAGCGGGTTTTGAAGCTTGAAGCTTTTAAAACCATCTGGGGTAACCACTTCGGCACGCTCGATCAGTTGCCAAAAGATCTTCACTGGGTGCCGACGACACTTGGTGCTTCACGTGACCGAGTCGATCTGATGATTGATTGCAGAAGTGGCTCACAGAAGATCGGACTCTTCGACCGTTTCCGAACGGGCCTTGTCGACCTTCAGGGCTGCCCTCAACTCTCACCGGCTCTCGAAGCTTGGTTTAAAGAATTTAAGGCTTTCGAGTTTCCGATCCAGCGCGGTTCCGTTCGTCTTCGCGTCGCACCCGACGGGACCAAAGGAGCCTGGCTCGATTTCGCTAACGTTGATGTCAAAACACTTCTCGATGAGCGCACGACTCTCGATCGTCTTCGGCAGGTTGCGATCGTGGAGATCGGTCAACGCCGAAAGCGACTCGTTGAAAAGGAGGGGCGACTCAAACTCGAAGATCCGATTCTGGAGCCTTGGTTTGAGACGACCGGTTTCGACGGTCAAAAGATCCGCCTCTATTCTACGATCGGAACCTTCACGCAACCGGGCTTCGTCGTGAATGACAAGCTTGTACGCGAAGTGCTCACGACACTCGAAACAGTGCCTTTTACTCGTGTCGCGGAATTCGGTTCAGGGATCGGCAACTTTACGCTGCCGTTAGCTCTGAAAGCTGACCATGTCGATGCTTATGAGATCGATACTCTTGCGCTCGAAGGTTTAAAGCGCACCCTGAATGAGCAAAAAGTAGAAGCGAAAGTCACAATCAGGTCGGGAAACTATCAGGGCGATAAAGCGCTCTCACTCGACTTTTCAAACATCGACGTTCTCTTCGTCGATCCGCCGAGATCAGGCCTCATGAAGTTCTTAGACCCTCTTGAAGCCATGTCGGAATCGTCAAGACCTCGCGCTGTTCTCTATGTTTCCTGTTTCGCAGAAAGCTTCGCTCAAGATGCGAAGCGCCTTCTCGACATGAACTACAAGGCAGCCCGAGTGGCCGTAGTCGACCAATTTCCTCAAAGCCGCCATTTCGAGATCGTCTCGCTGTTTGTACTCTGATAGAGCCTGCGCTTAGCGACGGCACTCTTTCGTATCGAAGTCTTTACCGTCAAGACGTGAGAGAACGCGAAGCTCTTGCATGCGATTGCGGTGATCGATCTTCATGAAAACTTTCGTTTCGTTATTGAAGACGTCCTTCATGTTCTCGGCGCGAATCTCGGCCTGTCCTTCGTTACCATCAACTTCCGTTTTCATGCGCACGTCAGCGCCGCGAAGTTTTTTAGGGTCGAAAGTGAGGTTGATGGACTGGCCCTTGTTGCCTACAACACTCATCAAGACAGCGTTGTCTTGAGACACGATCGCGACACGGCAGCTGCCAACTTGCTGATGCTCTTGGAGAAGACTGAGCACGCTGCCAATCTCCAAGCGCGTATCGCGATCCAGCTTGTTCTTCTCATCGTTTAATTTATCGAGCTGATTCTTGAGTTCACGAATCGATTTTTCAAGCTGCACGACGCGGGCGCGATCTTGAATGGCTTCGTTTACGATTTGCGAGCCGCTCTGGCCGTGAGCCTTAAACGACAAAAGAAGTGCGAAAGTGAGAGCGAAGACTGATTTGGTCACGGGCAGGCTCCTTCGGTTC
>CAJYOV010000651.1 GCA_913776405.1 Pseudobdellovibrionaceae bacterium | reverse complement strand
TAGGCGTAGCCGTTGGGGATGCCGTAGGAGTTGGTTTCGGTGTTGCCGTCGCTGTCGGTTTTGGTGTCGCTGTCGCCGTAGGTGCCGCAGTTGGCGATGGGCTCGGTGACGGGGTTGCAGTCGGTGTTGGAGACGCTGACGCTACGGCAGCCGCAACTTCTGACCCCGGAGTTGGGCTAGCAACTGAATCAGCAGGTGTCGCCGATGCAACCGTAGCGCTTGGCGATGCGGTCGGAGACGCCGGAAGTGACTCGAGACCTGTCGGTGTCGCAACGACCGTTTCTTTCTCGTAGTTCTCCATCTTGTTTTTGAAGACGACGATCAAAACGACGAGAAGAAGAATGCCAACCACGGCGCCGATCGTAACCGCCGGCGAAGTTTTTGGATTGATTGCGCGATCGGCTTCGCCATTGTTGGCGCGCGGGCCCGGCGTGCCTGAGGCAGCTGTCGGTGCGGCCGTCGCCGACGCTTCTGGCGCGCGCGGTTTTGTCGAACCCATTTCATCGTAGAACGTATTCAAGAGTTGTTCGACGTCGAGTTCCAAGTAACTTGCGTAAGCACGTACGAAGCCGCGCAAGAATGTTTTAGGCGGCAGCTTTTCGACGTCACCGGCTTCCATCGCGATGATGGTTTTTACGTTGATCTTCGTGGCAATCGCCACTTCGTTGATCGAAATTCCTTTTCGCTCGCGATTCTCTTTTAAGATCTGCCCGGTTGTTTTCATCGTGTTGCCTATCGCCTTATCTCATCAACTTCAAAAGCTCTTCCGCTTTTTTCGCATAGCGAACGTCGCGCGAACTCTTGATCACGTCTTCCATCCTGGAGACTGCGAGAGATGTTTTTCCCAATTTGTAGTAAGCCAAGCCGCCGAAATACTTCGCTTCTTCGTTGCCACCTTCGGGGCAAACGACAGATGCGTTGTCGAGAGCTTGTGTGGCCTGCTCAAACTTCCCGAGCTCAAGAAGCGAGCGGCCGAAATAAGTGTGAGCAAGGCAGTTGTTGCGATTGGCTTCCATCGCTTTTGCGAAGGCCGAACGCGCTTCAGTGAAGTTGCGCTTACGGAAGTAAGCGAGCCCGTAATTGACGTAAGCTTTAGCCGGATCAGGATAGGTCAGATCGGAAGTGACGATCTTCAGTTCGCGAAGTGCTTGGTCATACTGCTCAAGCTCGATGAGAACGCGCCCCAAGTTGTTGCGTGCTTCTGTGTACTTTGGCTCAAGCTCAATTGCCCGGCGAAGTTTTTCAGCCGCAAGCGAGAAGCGATCTCGCATGAAGTAGGCGAGCCCAAGATTGTTTTGAATCGCGGCGTCGTTCGGATTCAACTTCTCAGCGGTCAAAAGTTCGCGAAGAGCCTCGGGGTAACGACCTTGTTGAAGCAGCCCTGCACCGATGCGCGCGTGAAGTTGCGATTCGTTTAGAGCTTTGTTCGTTGCACACGACGACAATACGAGTGCAGCAGCACTCGCGAGAGAGATCGCGACAAAGCGTTGAACGAGAGATTTAAGCATCGATTTAAGGCTATCAAAGAATTCGTAAGCATGCAAAACGCATGGATTTTTTCGTTCTAGACGATTGTCTCGCGCGATAAGAAAACTAGAGTTTCGACGTGATCCGTTTGAGGGAACATGTCGAAGGGCTGAACGCGCTCGAGTCGGTAGCCAGCCTCTTTCATAAAAGCGAGATCTCGGGCAAGCGTTACCGGATGACAGCTGACATACACAAGATAAGAAATTTTTGAGCTAGCCAGGATTCGCATGACTTCAGGGTCGCATCCCACACGTGGAGGATCGATCAAGACAAGTGCGCCTTCGGGCAACTCGTTGTGTTTTAGAAAAGTTAAGACGTCAGCCTCAAACCATCGGACATCACGATCAGGGAAGCTCGCCGCTGTTTTCTCGCGGCCTCTTTTCACGCTTTGCGAGTTGAGTTCAACGGCTGTGAAACTTGCAGTCGGCAAGGCTTCCATGAGCGGAAACGTAAAGTTGCCTGCGCCCGAATAAAGATCGAAAACCTGAGGTTTCGAGACGGACTTGGACATTTTGTGAAAGAGCTCGACCACCGCGCGCACGAGATTCGTGTTTTGCGCGGTATTCACTTGAGAAAATGAGAAGCTCAAGCCCCCGGACTCGGCTTCTTGATCGGTGTCCATGTGACCAGGACCACGGGTGCGGACTGGGCCATCCTCAGAGATGAAAGCCTCAAACCGACCTGGAGCTGCAGTTGCAAACCTCGCTTTGAAGTCTGGAATCAGACTCGTGATCGCCTCTTCCGTAATGGGGCAGTCGTCTATATTCACAATCCGGTGTGAGCCGCGCTGGAAGAAGCCGAGCTTTCCGCTTTCATGATGAAACTGAACGCGATTTCGATAACGAAACGAATTCGGGCTCGCCACGACCGCTTGAACTCGAGCCTCTTCCGAAACGTCGAAGCCTGAGAATTTACGAAGAGATTCGCGAACAAGCTCGCGTTTCCAGTGAAGTTGAGTGGCTGCATCGAGGTGCTGCCAATTGCAGCCGCCGCAGAGACCTGCGACCGGACAGGTCGGCGTCACGCGGGTAGAAGAGCGCGACAGAATACGAAGGAGTCGACCCTCAGCGAAGCTTTTTTTGACGAAGGTGAT
Source organism: Pseudobdellovibrionaceae bacterium (assembly GCA_913776405.1). GTDB lineage: Bacteria > Bdellovibrionota > Bdellovibrionia > Bdellovibrionales > JAMPXM01 > CAJYOV01. The sequence goes on along the minus strand of CAJYOV010000651.1, from coordinate 9,628 downwards.
TTCGACTTCGACGCGTTCGCCGGGTGCCGTATCGGGTACGAAAATGACAAACTTCTCAGCGCGGCCAACACCTCGACCGCCGACTGAAAGTCGATCGATCGTTACTTCTAAGGTCTGGCCGCGAGAGAGTTTCAAAGATCCGCTTACGCGTTTACGAGTTCTGTCTTCTCGAAGAAGAGCGCGAGTTCGCGAGCAGCCGACTCTGGGCTGTCTGAACCGTGAACTGCGTTTTCGCCGACAGATGCGCCGTGCTTTTTGCGGATTGTGCCTTCAGCTGCTTTACCTGGATCAGTCGCGCCCATGATCTCGCGGTTTTTCATGATTGCGCCTTCGCCTGAGAGAGCCATCAGCATGACTGGACCTGAAGTCATGAAATCAACGAGTTCGCCGAAGAACGGGCGAGCCGAATGCTCAGCGTAGAACTCTTCTGCTTTTTTGCGGCTAAGGACAGTCAATTTCGCAGCTGCGATTTTGAGACCTTGTGACTCGAACATGTGGATGATGTCGCCGATCGCGTTCTTCTTTACTGCGTTTGGCTTGATGATGCTGAAAGTCATTTCTTTTGCCATGAGGGGCTCCCTTGAAAGCCGCGGTTTGAAACGCGGGGCTAAATTTTAACAATGAACCCGGTTTTTCTACCTACCGTCTTGCATCGAATCAAGGAAAAGACTGGAATCTAACCTATGAAAAACCTCGTTTTCCTTCTTCTTTCTTCGTTTTTTGCTGTTTCGGTCGAAGCTAGCCCTTCTCTCAAAGCTCCAACCATGGAGAAGGCCGAAGAAGTGGCAGCAAGCCAAGGGTTCGTTGAAGTTTCAAAGCGCAAACCGAAAGACCCTTTCTACTCATCAAAGCGGGCCGACGCGAAAACTTGGATGAGCATCGACGCTTATCCGCAAGGGGCACTGACCAAGCAAGTCGCGCTCACCTGCAATCAATGTAAGTCCCGAAAAATGTCAGAAGAAATGACGCTCGAATGTTTTGGTGAAGCTCAGAAACTTTCGACTGGATTGGGCGTCGATATGCCAGGCGAATCGATCCGAGCGTTCGAAGGCAAAGACCTCGAAAAAGTTTGGGAGCTAAAAGATCAAGCGGCGAAGAAAGTTCGTTTTCAACGCACGACTTTGAAGTGCGATTCGCGAAGTGGTTCAGGCATTCGCTACGATATTTTCTTTACCAACTAACAGCGGATGTTGATTTTGATTTCAACATCTCCGCTTTAGCCTGAATTGCTTTAGATTTTGCGATCAAGTACGTCTGACCTCTCACATTGAGGGGCAAATCGTGAAGCTACTGTGTCTGTTCGTCTTGTCTTTGGGTTTGATCGTCGTTTCTCCGATCGCGTCTGCCGGTATCAGCACGAACGGAAGCGTGCTCACGCTTGAGGAAAACAATGTGTGGTTTCTCGGATCGAAACCGATCGAATACTGCATCGAAAATAACGACCGCGTTCCGACGCCGAAGATTCGCGAAATCGTCCGAACCAGCATTCGCCAGTGGCAACAGTTCTTCAAAAAATACGAACTTGATAAAAAAGAATTTCAGAATCTTGCGGGCTTCCGAAACCTGAAAGTCTCTTTGCAAATGCACGAGGTCGCGACGTGTACGAAGCCAAGCGAACAGCTTCGCTTCCTTTTCGGTATTGAAACAAACGAAGTTTTCCAGGCACTCGCTAAAGATGAAGGCGCTCTCGCGCTAGCAACCCGTGGCGATTACGATCACGTTACTTATCGAAACGGTGGCCAGATTTACGTGAGCTCGTTTGAGAATGATCCCGTCAAGATTCATCAAATGGTGCTGCATGAACTCGGTCACATTTTCGGCATGTCTCACGATTCTGTTTCGGTCATGGACTCAAAACTCGCTTATCAGATTCTGGAACGTCGTTCGCCGCCACCTTCTTTCGGTCTCATTGAAACACCACGATGGCCGTACCGAGCGATTGCAAACGAAGTCGCCGATCTGACTTACGATCGCTCGAAAGGTTTGCCGAGCTCGGCGCTTTCGCCGCTTCAAAAGTCTCTCGGATTTTTGGCGAACGGGAATTACAAACTTGAACTTACGTGGGATCAAGTAGCCGGTGTTGAGAGGAAGAACACTCTCGTGTTTCGGAATACGTCGTCGACAGACGCCCGAGTTTTAAGAGGCGTGTTTCAATCAGAGCTTCAAATGGGCGAAGAAAACTTTGGGCCGCGCGTTCACCTTCTTCTCGAATGTCGAGAGTGTCCCGAAGATGATTGCACAGCGTATTGTGGTGCTCGCGCCTACGGAAAAACTCGTTATCTCGATCGAGCTCCGAATGCGAAGCTCATGAGCGGTTACTTTGAGTTCGGGGCGTTGCGATTGCCTGCGACTATCGTCATGAAGCGCGAAATTAAAATTCGCATCTTTGACCCGTCGTCACTGCAGTGGTGGACGTTCGAAGATTAATATTTTTATTCGCAAACATTTCGAGTGGCGATAGGCACCGTTAATTCGAGATTCAACAAAACCTGAACAATGTCACGGTCTACGGGTTGCGAACTTTGTTGGAGACCGGGATAAGGAGAGAGCCTCTTTGAGAGATGCTCTTTTTGTCTAACTACGAGGTAGCACGAATGAAAAAAATCCTAATCGTAGAAGATTCGCCAGAAGCGTTCGCGTTGATCAATCTCGCGTTGAAAGATTGCGGCAAACTGACTTGGGCGAAAGATATCAAGTCGACACTTGAACTGATCGAACTGCACGTCTTCGATTTAATCGTTCTTGATTTGATTCTCACGGATGGCGACGGCGTCAGTCTTTGTTCGCTTCTTCAGACCGACGAGCGCTTCCGAAATATTCCGATCATCGTTCTTAGTTCGCGCCAAGCTGTAGCCGATCAATTGGTCGCGTTTGCGGTTGGCGCAGATGACTATGTTCGGAAGCCCTTTCATCCAGAAGAATTGCGCGCGCGCGTGCAGGCTAAGCTTCGCAAAAAAGAGATTAAAGATGCCGAGTCATTCTCCACTCACGTAGGTGATCTGACACTCGATCACTCGGCGAGAACCGTTCATGCCGCCTCGGGAGACGCGAAACATCTCATCCATCTCACATCGCTCGAGTTCAAACTTCTTTCGTTTCTTTGCAAGAACAAGAATGAAGTGCTCTCGCGCGATCGAATTCTCGATTCTGTTTGGGGGAGCGATTGCCATGTCTACAGTCGAAACATCGACACTCACATCAGTAAGATTAAAAAGAAGATGGGCGAGTACTCGAGCTACATTCAGTCGCGCCACGGCGAGGGATACATTCTTAAAGTTCCCGACGTCGAACGTTTTCCAGCCGCTTCGGAAATGCTGAAAAACGTATCGCCGGAATCGCGCTCGGTTTATCACGCGCAAGAGGCCTCGAGCGCGCCTCGACCAATGTCGAGGGAGATTGCTGCGGAGTCAGAATCCAAGCGCATTGAACTTCCATTCAATGTTTCGGTGAGTGCCGCCTACGAAGGATCTCGTGGTCGATAGAACGACCTTCGAATCTGCCTCAATATGGCGCGGGCTAAGTCCGGCTACGAACCCCCGAAATATTAACAACTTCGTCTGTAGTAGAGTAATTTACCCGCAATGACCAGACACCTTGAAATTCTCAATCGCGAGTTCCAAAAACGCATCAGCCGGAACGCTCGTTACTCTCTTAGAGCGTACGCAAAGTTTCTAGGTCTTCACTCAAGCGCATTAAGCCGTGTGCTTGCTGGCAAGCTCCTGCTAACTCCCGCAAAGGGCGTTCACATTGCTGGAAAACTGAAATTAAGTTCCGATGAAAGTCGGATTTTCTTACGTTCGATCTTCGAAGCAAGAGAGCACGCAGAGATGAAGCGCATCGGACCGATCGGAGAAGTGCCGTCACTTCGGCCGTCGGTTAAAAAGATTTCGCAAGAGTTGCATCATCACGTTGCGACCTTGAAGGCGCTCTCGATTCTTCAACTCACGTATGTGGAAAATTTCGAGAGCACGCCTGCGTACGTCAGCAGTAGGCTCGGTTTCTCTGTTCAAGAGGCAGAAGTAATGATGGCGCTCCTCTTGGACATCGGTCTGCTAAAACGCGATGAATTGGGGGTTCTGACGAGCGTCGATTTGCATATGACGACCGTTGAAAACGAAGAGACAAACGAGGTTCGACGCAAACTTCAGGCAGAGATTCTTAAGCGCTCGCTACAGAGTTTGAATAACGACGACTTTGCTCAACGTCTTCACTACGGTATGACGATGGCGATCGATCCGGCCAAACTTCAGCTCGCGCGCGAAAAGCTGATGTCTTTCATGGAACTCCTCGCCGACGAACTTGGTAGCGCGAGCCCGACGCGCGTTTATCAGCTAGCGCTATCGCTCTACCCTCTAGATCGAGCCGTCTCAAGTTGAGACGGCGACGGCCACCGTCGGCGCTGTCTAAAATCGTGACACCTCAAAGCGCTCTAGGTTTGTGCCAAGGCGAGGTAACTTCTTGCAATCTCTAAGGTCAGCGTCTTCAGGGCGCTCGAACGAGGGGGTTTCAGATGGTGTCGATTTTCAATCAAACCAAAGTTCAAATCGCGGTTGGCGCTTTGCTGGCGGCGACTCTCTTCTCGTTTTCGCATGTCGCGAACGCCGCTGAAGACTCGAAGATAAAGTCATTCGAGGTTCTCAAAATCGAAGCGTCGATCTCTGAGCTTAAAGCTCAACGCGCGCCTTTCGCGCGCCATGAACAACGCGATCTTCTTCCGCAGTTCGAAAAAGGCGGCCCTGATTGGAAGCCGATTCAGCCTATTCTTATGCACGAACTCGATCAAGAAATTCACGACTACCACTTCTTGCGCTCGAATGGCCAGGCGGCCCAGTCGGGTGAACTTCACGATGAAATGGTGGACCTCTTTGCTTCGAGCGATATTTTCGCAAGCGTGCCTGAAACAGTTCTCATGAACATAGCGCTCACGCTTACGGACAAGCGCAAATCGATTTCTCAGACCGAACGAAAAGTTTATTTAAACCGAATTCGTTTTCAGCTTGGTCTCTCTGAATCGAAGCATCTTCAAGGTTTGATTGAAGAGCTCGATTCGACTCGTGCTGAGATCGCGAAATTTGATGCGAAGGTCGCGAAAGCGCAGATCGATCTCCAAGCACAACTCAAGCTTGAATCGGGGACTCAAAACAAAGTGGAGTTGAAGTAAGCCATGACTCAGTTTCCGCTTACGTTCACGAAGGCAGCCGCATTCGCCCTATTGGTGAGTGTCGCACCTTCGTTTTCATTCGCGTCGTCTTTTCAATGTGAGAGCAGCTTTGCCGGCCAAGCGGTCAGCGCTCTTGACACGATTTTGGTTGAAACCTCACCGCTATTCCCGCACACCGAAAAGTATCTGATGAAAACAAAAGGCGACAGGGGCGCGACGTTCAAAGTGCGCATTGGTCGATTTGGCGCTTCGCCCGAAACGTTTGAAGACACGATCGATTTGTCGAAGGTAAAAATCGAGGGGCTACAGACGCGTGAAACTTTATGGCAGGACGAAGGCGCCTCTCTCGAGCTCCATATTCGAGAACCCCAAACGATGAACGACATTTGGAAAGTGCCACTCGCGAGCGAAATGGATGCGATGGCGTTTTTAATAGCGCAGAAATTCGGTTTAAAGATTCGGGTTACCGATGATCACGTCGCGCGGGGATTTGTTGTTAACGCGGGCGCGTCTTCGAGCGTACGTGATGGCTCGTTAAAAGAACTGGTTCTTGGTTCAAAAGATAAAATCGTTGGCGTCTCGACCGCCAGAGTTGGTTTAACACGAGACTCGGTGCTCACGCTTCTAGTTGAGTCGGCTGATTCGAGGCGGATCGTGGAAATTCAGGCAGCAAATTCTCAAGCGTTCAAAGTGGCTCGGTCTCTAATTCTGGGGGGCCAAGCGATCGTGACTCTCGAAGGCGTTCGGTTCCGTTTGAAATAACAAAGACAAAAAGAAAGTAGGCAATAAAAAAGCCCAAGCATCGAGCTTGGGCTTTTTTGTCTTCGGAGATCGAAGGCTGCCTTCGATTAACGACCGAGTTGTTTCAACAGCGTTTTGCCCATGTCAGCCGGTGAGCGAGAGATTGCGCAGCCAGCTGAAGCCAAGGCTTCAAACTTTGCTTCTGCAGTTTCGCCGCCGCCGCTGATAATCGCACCTGCGTGACCCATACGTTTACCTACCGGTGCAGTTGCACCTGCGATGAACGCCGTCACCGGCTTCTTGAATTCGCGCTTGATATAATCAGCTGCATCGACTTCCGCCGTGCCGCCGATTTCGCCGATCATGATTACAGCTTCAGTGCCTGGGTCGCGCGCGTACATCTCGAGAACGTCGATGAAGTTCGTGCCGTTAACCGGGTCACCTCCGATGCCCACGCAAGTCGATTGACCGAGGCCGAGGCGTGTCGTTTGACCGACGGCTTCATACGTCAACGTACCTGAACGTGAAAGAACGCCGATTTTACCTGGGCGGTGGATGTGACCGGGCATGATGCCGATCTTACACTCGCCTGGCGTAATAACGCCTGGGCAGTTTGGACCGACAAGACGTGTTTTCTTGCCTTCCATGTAGCGTTTTACTTTCACCATATCGAGAACTGGAATGCCCTCAGTGATACAGACAACGAGAGCGAGCTCCGCAGCGACTGCTTCCATGATCGCGTCTGCCGCACCAGCTGGTGGAACGTAGATGACAGATGCCGTTGCGCCCGTTTTTTCGACGGCGTCAGCAACAGTATCGAAAACCGGAAGGCCAAGGTGAGTTGTGCCACCTTTACCTGGCGAAGTTCCGCCGACCATTTTTGTTCCGTAAGCGATGGCTTGTTCTGAGTGGAACGTACCTTGTGCGCCTGTAAAACCTTGGCAGATCACTTTCGTGTTTTTATCGATCATAATAGACATTATTTCGCTCCTTTGACCGCAGCTACGATTTTAGTCGCGCCGTCAGTGAGGTCGTCTGCAGGAGTGATGTTGAGGCCGCTCTCCGCGAGAATCTTTTTACCGAGTTCAACGTTTGTACCTTCAAGGCGAACGACGAGTGGAACTTTCAAGCCCAACTCTTTCGATGCTGCGATAACACCTTCAGCGATGATGTCGCACTTCATGATGCCGCCAAAGATGTTTACGAAGATGCCTTTTACGTTTGGATCTTTCAGGATGATCTTGAACGCTTCAGTAACTTTCTCTTTGTTGGCGCCGCCGCCAACATCGAGGAAGTTTGCGGGCGTTCCGCCTGCGATCTTGATGATGTCCATTGTCGACATCGCAAGACCGGCGCCGTTGACCAAGCAGCCGATGTTGCCATCGAGCTTGATGAATGCGAGGTCAAAACGCGACGCTTCGATTTCTGATGGGTCTTCTTCAGTCAAATCGCGAAGCTCTACGATGTCTGGGTGACGGAAGAGTGCGTTTGAATCGAAGTTCATCTTAGCGTCGAGAGCGATCACGTCGCCTTCAGCCGTTTCAACGAGAGGGTTGATCTCGGCAGCCGAGCAATCTTTCTCGATGTAGGCTTGATAAAGTTTTTGGAAGAAGCTTGCCGCTTTCTTCGCGACTTTATCTTTCATGCCGATCGCGAACGCGATGTCGAGAGCTTGGAAGCCCAAGAGACCTACCGCTGGATCGATTTCAACTTTGTGAATCTTCTCTGGGTGGTGTTCAGCGACTTCCTCGATGTTCACGCCACCTTCCGCAGAGGCCATCAAGATGATGCGACCTGTTTGGCGGTTTAGGAGAACAGCAGCGTAGTATTCTTTTTTGATGTTGCAGCCGGCCTCGATGTAGACCTTGTTTACAACTTTACCCTCTGGTCCAGTTTGGTGAGTCACAAGTGTCATGCCGAGCATGTGTTTCGTGAAATCACGAACTTCGTCGAGGGATTTTGCGACTTTTACGCCGCCGCCTTTACCGCGACCACCAGCGTGAATTTGTGCTTTTACGACCCATACTGTTCCGCCGATTGCTTTTGCTGCGTCGACGGCTTTATCCGGCGATTCCGCGAGCTGACCTTTTAGAGTAGCAACTCCGAATTTTCGCAGGACTTCTTTCGCCTGATACTCATGAATGTTCATGGACGTGTTCCTTCTGTGGGACTGAAAACGAATGTCCGGCCATTCTCGGGGATGAAAGAGCAATTGGTCAATCTTGCCGTACGCAAAGCCGCCTCAGGTCGCACCGTTCTAAGCGGACAGTCCGAACGCGCTGCCGCGAGCTTTGCTTGCGCGTGACAGCTTCGGGCGAACCTCGTAACTTAACAGGACTCGATCGAAAGGACATTGAGTCATGAAAGCACCTGTTCGTGTTGCAGTTACTGGCGCTGCAGGCCAAATCGGTTACGCACTTCTTTTCCGCATCGCAAGCGGCGCGATGCTAGGCGCGGACCAACCAGTCATTCTCCAACTTCTCGAAGTTCCCGATGAGAAAGCTCAAAAAGCACTCAAAGGCGTGATGATGGAACTCGACGACTGCGCGTTCCCACTTCTCGCAGGCATGATCGCAACCGGCGATCCAGCGGTCGCGTTCAAAGACGCTGACATTGCACTTCTCGTAGGCGCACGCCCTCGCGGCCCAGGCATGGAGCGTAAAGATCTTCTCACTGCCAACGGTCAGATCTTCACGGTTCAAGGCGAAGCGATCGGTAAATTCGCAAAGCCAGACGTTAAAGTTCTCGTTGTCGGAAACCCGGCAAACACAAACGCCTACATCGCGATGAAATCAGCGATGAAGCATGGCCGTGTGAAAGCAAAAAACTTCACTGCGATGCTCCGTCTCGACCACAACCGCGCACTCTCGCAACTTGCAGCGAAAACTGGCAAACCAGTCGCTTCGTTCAAGAAGATGACTGTTTGGGGCAACCATAGCCCGACGATGTACCCTGACTTCCGTTTCGCAACGGCAGAAGGCCAACCGGTTTCAAAACTTGTCGGCGCTGGTACAGCCGAAGGCGATACTTGGAACAAAGACACGTTCATCCCGACAGTCGGTAAGCGTGGCGCGGCGATCATCGAAGCGCGCGGTTCATCTTCGGCAGCGTCGGCGGCTTCTGCGGCTGTCGATCACATGCGCGACTGGTGGCAGGGGTCAAAAGGTGAGTGGGTCACGATGGGTGTTCCATCAGACGGTTCTTACGGCATTCCGGAAGGCATCGTTTACGGCTTCCCATGCACAACAGAAAACGGCGATTACCAGATCGTAAAAGGTCTCGAAATCGACGGTTTCTCAAAAGAAAAAATGCAAAACACACTCAAAGAACTCGAAGAAGAACGCGCAGGCGTTGCTTCGATGCTCTAGTTTTGTTTGAAACGCCGCCGGCGTTTCATTCCTCCTTCATGCTTCAGTCGTGAACACCCAAGGGCGTTTGCCCTTGGGAATCCCGCCGCGTTCAAAAAGTTTTTAGTCTCGAATCGGACGGTGCAGTTTCGCTCGACTTTCGTAGCGGGAGCGTTCGATTTCAGAAGGTCCTGCTTAACCTTAAAGTTTCGTAAATTAAGGCACTTACGTTTAGACTGAGCGAAGTGCCGACATCATCGATTGAACTTCGTAACGTGAACTTTTCGTTCGGAAGAGAGACCCTCTTGCGCAACGTTTCGTTTTCAATCGCTGAAGGTGAAACCGTTGTTTTGATCGGGCCAAGCGGCCAAGGCAAAAC
>CAJYOV010000650.1 GCA_913776405.1 Pseudobdellovibrionaceae bacterium | reverse complement strand
GACGCTGTCATCGGTGAATTTACCAAGCCAGAAACCGAGAAGCTTCTAAAAGACATGGCGACCAAGCAGGTGAAGACCTACTTGCGCCGCACCTTCGTCGAACAAAACATGGAGAAAGTGGACCGCGTTCTCGAAAAGACGAAGTCAGAGACGATCGAGGAAGCTACGGCAAAATTGAGAGCTCAGATCGAAGGTCGAAGAGAAGAACTTACTAAGTTCATTGGCGGTTTAATCTCACTTGCGGTTGCGATGCTTGTGTGGATTGCGATCCCGCCAAATCGGTCGAGATATAATTTCACGCTGTTTTGTGCGTCACTTCTCGTCATGCTGGGAATTGGCGTTTCGGTTCCCATGATTGACCTGGAAGCCAAGATTGCCGAGATGAGCTTTGTGCTTCTAGGCACGAAGATCGCCTTCTACGATCAGATGCTTTACTTCCAATCGAAGAGTGTCTTGAACGTCTTCTTACTTATGATCGAACACGCAGACGCGAAGATGAACTTTGTGGGCGTGCTCGTCATTCTCTTCAGTATCATTTTGCCGGTTCTGAAAATTGTGGCATCTCTCGTGTATCTCTATTTTCGTAAAACTCGAGACAGTCGCATCGTGAATCTGCTCGCGTTTAAAACCGGCAAGTGGTCGATGGCTGACGTCTTAGTGATCGCAATCTTAATGGCTTACATCGGCTTCAACGGAATCGTCGAAGTTCAATTCGATAAAATGAAAGCCATCGTGCCGAAAGACATCACGTTCCTCACAACGAACGGCACAGCCCTCCAACTTGGCTTTTACATCTTTCTTACCTACGTGCTGCTCGCACTCTTGTTCTCAACGCTTCTAAAATCCGTCGGCAAGCGAGAGCAGCAACTCGCTTCAAGCGAACCCAGAGTACAGGTCTAAGGCTTAGCTGCCGACTGAGACGCGAGATATTTCTCACCCCATTTGTACGCGGCTTGAATTAGCTCTTCGAGTTCGTCGCCGAGTTTTGTTACCGAATACTCGACACGCGGAGGGACCTCGCCGTAGCTCATTCGCTTCACGATGCCCTCAGCTTCTAGGGTTTTCAGATGTTCGGTTAAAACTTTCTGGGAAATCCCAGGCAGATTCTTTTGAAGATCGTTAAAGCGGATGGGCCCACGCTCTGACAACGTGCAAAGCAGACTGAGACGCCACTTGTTTGAGAGCAATGCGAGCACTCTTTCTATAACTAAACTTTCATCATCCATCTGTTTTTCTCATTAGTTACCGGTTGGTGCCTTCTTACAAAGGTTCGAAGAGGGAGCTATAGTGTTTAGGTAACAGTCAAACAGCTCAAAACAATCGCGGGCAAGAAAAAGAGGTCAGGCGTGAAAACGATTTTTATCACCGGAGCGAACAAAGGTTTAGGTTACGAGGCCGCTCGTCGTTTGAAAGTACAAGGTCATAAGGTGTATATCGGCGCGCGCGATAAGGAGCGGGGTGAAGCAGCTGCGAAGGCTCTCAACGCTCACTTCATTCAGTGCGACGTAACGAGCGATGCCTCGGTTGCGGCGGCAGCTCAGGAGCTTGAAAAGCAAAAAGGACGTCTCGATGTCCTTATCAACAATGCTGGTGTCTCAGGCGGTTTCGCAAAGCCAGAAGAAGTGTCGGCGAAAATGATGCTGGAGACATACGATACGAATGTCTTCGGCATCGTACGCGTCACAAATGCGTTTCTGCCGCTTCTTCAAAAGTCTTCTGATCCCGTAATCGTAAACGTCAGCAGCGGGCTAGGTTCATTCAGCCGGGTTCATGACACGTCGATCATCGAATCAAAAGTAGTGAATCTCCATTATAACTCGTCAAAGTCTGCGGTGAATATGATGACCGTGCAATACGCGAAAGCGTTTCCGAACATCCGTATCAACAGCGTCGACCCAGGTTACACCGCGACCGATCTGAATCATAACTCAGGCCCTCAAACAGTGACTGAAGGAACAGACGCCATGGTGAATCTAGCAACGATCGGCAGTGACGGCCCAACGGGCAGCTTCTTCGACCGTCACGGCCGCGTTGAGTGGTGATTGATTTCTCACATCGAATCGATTCTAAAAATAAGACTCGAGTGCCTGCGATAGTGTTGTTGGAGTGATCGATTCGGATGTGCGAGGTGTTGCGTAAACACCGTCGTTGTCGCCTAAAGCTCGATAGAGAAGAATGAGTTCTTGTATCGCAGCTGGATTGAGTCCGGCTAGTTTGAGTGATTGCCGGACTTCATCGAAACTTTGCTGCACGTATTCGATGTTTCGCCGCAGGATACGAGATAGCCTCGTAGCTAATTCAATACCATTTAGATTCTCTGGCCCGAGCAAATTTCTTTGCCACTGGCCGGCCCAAGATCGGTCATGAAGGTAATTCGCAGCGAATCGACCGATATCAATCGCGGAAATCCAAGGAACATCGTGATCTGGAGCAAACGGCAGCAGCAGTTTACCGGCTTCAAGATTGTTCTTCTGGAGTAGGAGGTTCTCCATAAAATAGCCTGGTCTTAAATGAACGATGTTACTCGAAACTTTGTTTAAGATTTCTTCAGTCTTCCCGATGTATGAAACTGTTCCTAAGCCTTCTTTGGTGCCAGCGCCGACAGCTGAGACATGAACGACGCGTTCAATGCCATTTTGTTGAATGGCTCGCGCTGCGTTCTGCGCGGTTTCGACGTACCAGGTTTCCATATCGCTGTTCATGTTCGGTGGCGTTAACCACATAAAAGATGAAACGCCTCTCGTGGCTTCGACGAGTGCCATTTGATCATCGTGACTTGCGATCCGGAATTCAGCGCCAGCCTGAATTGCTTCCTTCAGTGACTCTTGCTGGTTAGAGCGACCAATCAAAATCACATCCGCATCTAGTTGCAGCAATCGTTCTACGGTATTTCGCCCCACGTTTCCGGTAGGAGTTACGACCCCAATCTTTTTTTTCAAGGTAACTCCAGTTGCTTGAAGTAAGCGATGACGGGCATAGGATCGAAATACTCGCGATAGGATTGAATTTTGCCAGCCTTCATCTCGAACACCGAGACGTAGTGTTGAAGATAATCCGCTCCGTTTTTCGTTTGTCCTGCGATTCCACCTGAAAATTCCGCCGTGAGCGAAGAATCCGCCTCGTGCTCAAATATCTTTAAAGATTTGATCTTGAAAGCCCCGAACTCCTTCGGGAGTGATTCGACATAACTGCGTATCTCAGACTTTCCATGAAACCGGCTGGGTAAGCCAGCTGAGCTCGCAAATGGAAACTCGATGGTGGCGTCGTCCGCGACGAGATCCAGCCAACCTTCTCGGTCCTCGATAATTAGTTTTAGGTGCATGCGAAAGAGCGTTTCAACAGGGCTCATACGAAACTCCAATCAGTTGCCTAACGCTAAGCGAGTCGATATCTTTTGGGAAGTAGGCACCTTTTTGTAAAGTGCTTACCGAAAGGATAGCTATGAGCTTAAATCGAGTTGAGGCGAGCTATTTTAAGCGCACTGTCGAGACGACCATTGATCGAATCGCGAAAAAGCCACTCTTCGATGAGACTTGCATCTTTAGTCTCGCGGCGAGACTTCTAGGGGATAAGTGGACAATTATTGTTCTAGTGGCGCTTCTTGAGCGCAAGAAGCGATACAGCGAGCTGCAAAAACAGATTCCGACCGTAACTCCTAAGATGCTGACTCAAACTCTCAAGCATTTGGAGGAGAAAGGTCTCGTCAAGAGATACGTCTACGCGGAAGTTCCACCGCGCGTTGAATACGAAATGACAGCGTTTGGGAAAAGCCTTTCGCCCGTGATCTCAGTTTTGTGCGAATGGTCGGTTCAGCACGAGTCAAAACTGAGATCGACGGTTAAGAGAGCCAAGTCCTAATTAGTTAGCGCGTTCGATTTCGACCTGAACTTCGTTGCGTTTCAGGAAGGGGATCGCGAATGGCTGATCGTATTGGGCCCAGACGACGTCAGACTTGGCTTTGTAGCCGTGTTCTTTCACCAGTTCGAGAAGTTCAGCCGTCTTCGCGTTGCCTTTTTCTTCGGTCTGATTGCCGGTGTAACGGAGAGTGGCCATCAGCTTTCCTGGGACATCGACGACTTCGATTCGACCGTCTTGTGGAACAGGGGCTTCTTCTCGCGAAACGTCTGACGGCAGAACGAATGCCATCTCCCAGCCCGATGCCGTCTTGCTTTGAAGAACAGGCGTCGTCATCGAGAGAGTTTCGCTCTTGTTCTGAAGAACGGGTGTTGTCATCTCGAACTGCTTCTTCTGCGAGTTTTCGCCGAAGATGTAGCCCGCTAGCCGGCGGAACCCTTCATCCATTGCAGAGTCACGGTCGCCTTGAACCATCGTCCGGGCTTGGACAGTTGCACCGTACTGGCGAACTTGAAAGCCGTGACTGTCATCGAAGATGACTTCGTGCTGAGGCTCCTCTTCGGTGCGAATGCCAAAGAAGCCAGGGATACTCTCGAGATAGGTTTTCAAAGGAATATGCATAAAGCCTCCACTCGCAAAACTTTACGCGAAGTCGCGCGGGGGAGGCGTGTCGAAATCGTCAAGAAGTCTGTTCGATTCCGTCAACGAGGCAAAGATTCATGCCGCATGCTTTGCAGCTCTCGCGCTGACTCTTTGCTCGGACGTTAGTTTCGGGTCGGCAGACAAGGATGAGGCAACCAGTTGCTTTTCAGATATGCCTCCGTCGACTAGAGATTTGAGGCGCAGACTTGAATCGTTCAGAACTTGCACTTGGTCACCCAAGCCCGAAGCTGACGCAGCCGTTTGGTGAGTCTGAGACATGTTTACTTGAGTCGCGTCGTCGAGGTTCCGCATCGCTTGAGCGATTTCTGCGACGCCTGATGACTGCTCTTGGCTCGCGGCGGAGATGCTTGAGACCATCTCCGATAGGTGATCTGCCTTTTGAACGATACGCTCTAGAACCTGACCGCATTCATTCGCAAGCGAATTCCCGCGCGAAACTTTTTGTTCGGCAGCTTCGATGAGAGAAGCGACTTGCGTTCTCGAGTCGCTCACAATCGATTTGACCTTCGACGAACTTGTCTCGAGAAGTTGCGAGA
>CAJYOV010000649.1 GCA_913776405.1 Pseudobdellovibrionaceae bacterium | reverse complement strand
CCGGGGCGTGATCGCGTGACACTCAATCTCGATGTCCAGAATGGCGTGATGTAACGCTCTTGCACTGCGCTTTGGCCCTCGATCGGTCGGCGAATGAAATGAACTTTCGCGCCAAAATCGAGACTGAGTCTCTGAGAGAGATCGATGCTCGCGCCAAAATCGCCGCCAGCCCCATAAGCAAAGATAAACGAAGAGCCTGCGCCGTTTCCGGAGTTGAACATTGGGTAGTAGAGATTGCCACCAACGAAAAGGTGCACGGGGCCCCCGATTAAGCGATCCCAACGGACATCGAATGCGGGCGCAAAACTCGTTGAAGACTCGAGTGGCGTAATGACCGCACGGCGAGTTGTGACCCCGAAGCGAGCGATGCGAGCGCCTGCAGAGAGTGAGTAAGAGTTGAACCCATTTGTTTTATCCCAGAGGCGGTAAAGTCCCACGACCTCTGTGTAAACGAGATCGACGTCGTCGTTCCGAGCCTGCGCTAATACCGCGCGAATGGACGTCTTGTTCCAACCGAAACCGAGCGCGAGACCTGGCGTTGATTTCATATTGTACGAACGATCGGCAAACTGTGGATCTGAGCTGCCAGAAACAGAAATCATCTCACCGCCGATGAGCCCGTAGCCACGAGTGGGTGTTTGAGTTTGGACAACCATACCTCGCGCGTACTCATCAAAGCCGATCTTCATGAAGGGTTTCAGTTGATGATTGTTAGATGTCGTTTCGACAACCGAAGTGCCCGGCTGAACCTCGATGACTTCGACCTCACCGCGGTCAATGCGAGACGACTTAAGATCGGACGTCCCGAAATCGAAGACTCGAAACTTTTGACCTTTCGCTACGCCTAAATCAGACCCGATGTTCAACTCAAAGACGCCGTCTTCGATTTCTTTCGTGAGAAATCCGCGATAAGGGACACTCCGAACGATCTCGTCGACAATTTCAGAACCGAGGGTTTTTAGAGTGCCCGGCTTGACGAGTCGAAGTCGCATTGGGACCTCTGTCGAAACGAGACGTTCGCCGTTCTTAGAGATCATGAAAAAGGTTGCGCCGGTCTGCGAGAGTGCGCCAGTGACGACAGCATCGACGTCTGAAGCGCGCATTCTTTTTACCAGCTCTTCACGCCCCGATCGCGAGAGACCGCTACCTTCAACGACTTCGGATTTAAAATAGGATTTTAGTGAAAGCTCGCGCGAAATCTGTTGAGCCAGCTCCTGAGCCTGTTGAGGTGTGACCTCGGAGTTCAGCGGCTTTTGCACGAGAAAGGGTGTAATCGCGATCTTGCGGAGCGCCGTTTCGCGAGCGCTGTCGTTTGCATCGCTCACATCGTTTGAGTCTCTCTTTTCACTTGATCGCAAGTTTGCTCGGCCATTTGTCTTTTTCCCAGAGGCTTTAGCCGACTTCGCAGGCGCAGCTTCCGAACGCGCAAGAATTCCGGGCAGCGGAAGCGTCAAAAGAGCAAGTGTTAGGATCGCTGTCTTCACAAAAGGTGTCGTCACAATTTGGCGCATGTAGTGAGCTTAGATGACTGCTGACCTTTTGGCGAGAATACGGACGAGAGGTCCTGCGAAATTTGACGCTCTCTCGAGGGTCAAGCGACAATCGTTGCATGCTCGCTCATCGTGCGCTCTTCTTCTTGCTCGCAGTCACATTCTCTTTCGCAGCCGTTTTGCTGTTGCCACTCGAGCAAGCCGAAGCGAAGGCTCGCCTCATGACTCTTTCAGATGGTGTGATCGCCTACTCAGGTCCGGGGCAGTACTACCGCCCGCTTTCTGTCTTTCCAGCGCGAACGGAACTTCGTGCAGGTTCAAAAATCATTACGAATAAAAACGGCGCCTTTTACCGAGTCCTCGTCATTCTTAGCTCAAAAAAGAAAGCGGTCGGTTTTGTCTCAGTGCAATCGAACGTTCGCTTCGTTGACGATAAACTCGAAGAAGACGATCTCGAAAAATACGGTGAGGTCGCTCTCGTAAACAAAGCCGTCCAAGCCTCGTTCACCGCATTCCAACGTAAAAGCTCCATGTGGACTTTAGGCTATATGAAATACTTGAGCCCCGGCTTTTATGTGAAGGGATTTGGGGGTCAGTTTTCAGACGACCAAAACTCAGCGATGCTCGGTGGCGGCGAAATCGGAAACGACGCCCTTCTTGTCGGTCGCGTGTCAGGGCTTGTCTCGTTCGGGCTCGGCCTTTTTTCGCCGACGAAAGAGGACGCGATCTTCGCAGGCAGCGAAAAATTAAATATGACAATGATGGCGGCTGTCGGTGCGCG
>CAJYOV010000648.1 GCA_913776405.1 Pseudobdellovibrionaceae bacterium | reverse complement strand
AATTCCCGAAATGCGAGTTCGGCCCCCTGAGGTCACGTTAATGATGCTCTGACCGATCATGGCACAGCCGCCCATGCCGCCGAACAGACCTGTGACAATATTTGCACCACCTTGCGCGATGCTTTCCTTGTTGCTGCGACCACGAGTTTCAGTGAGTTCATCAACGAGAGTGAGAGTCAAAAGCGACTCGATCAATCCCACGCCCGCCAAAATCAGAGAGTACGGAAAGATGATTTTCAATGTCTCAATATCCAACGGCACTTGCGGGAAATGAAAAATCGGCAAACCGCCTTTGATCGAAGCAAGATCGCCCACGGTCTTTGTATCAATCTCAAAACCGATCACTATGGCACTAACAACCAAGATAGCAGTCAAAGCCGCTGGCGCGGCCTTTGTGACTTTCGGTATTACAAACATGATCATCATCGTGAGCGCGATGAGCGCCATCATGATGTAGAGCGGAGTTCCGGAGAGCCACTGGAGCGCACCGGACGCGTCTCTAACTTTGAGTTGGTTGAATTGGGCAAGACCGATGACGATCGCAAGACCGTTCACGAATCCATAGATGACGGGCTCTGGCACTAGCCGAATGTATTTTCCTAAACGAAGCAGCCCGAAGATGACTTGCAGAATTCCCATCAAGATGACGGTCGCGAAAAGGTATTCCACGCCGTGCCTCGAAACGAGTGTAACCATGACAACGGCAAGCGCGCCGGTTGCACCGGAAATCATTCCAGGTCGGCCGCCAAACAGAGACGTGATCAAGCAGATCATAAAGGCAGCGTAAAGACCAACTAGGGGCGCAACCCCGGCTACAAAGGCAAAGGCGACGGCTTCCGGCACGAGTGCCAGAGCGACGGTGAGTCCGGACAGAATTTCGTTTTTGTAGTTGGCGAGTTTGTAAGATTGAAGATCGAAAATCATTCGAGGTCCTATGCGACGTAGATTGAGACAATGACAGTTTGAAATACCATCACCGTCACAATGAATTTTTAGAGGCGGATGGAAATGAGGATGTGAGTGTATCTCACTACTCAGAGTAGCAAGTTATGACAGAAAGAAGTTTTAGCTCTGACTCAGGGTGGAGTCGGAGAATGCTTTAAGGCTGAAAACGTCAATTGCAAGAAGCTCATGCGGCTACGATTGCTCTGATCCTTTAAGAATTCAAGTCTAGAGTTTCGCCGAGGTTCAAGCTAGGCGTGACCCTCACGTCGAATCGAAATGCCGAAGATGAAGTTAACGGCAGAAGATGCCGTACAGGGAATTCATGAGTTTTTTTACGTCAGGATCAACGATTCTGTAGTGAACGAAAAGCCCGCGCTTTTCGGAATCGATCAGGTTTTCGAGCTTCATTCGCTTCAAAAACTGCGAAACAGCTGACTGCGAAAGCGTGCATAGCTCCTGAAGCTCGCCTACCGTTTTTTCGCCTTCTGCAAGATGGCAAAGAATCATGAGCCTTTGAGGATGGGCTAGGGCCTTTAGGACGCCTGAAACGTGTTCGCAGTTCTTCTTCATGTCTCGAATTGAGGCTGCATTTGCGTTTTTCATATTCATAAAATATAATATACTAATATAAGAAGATCCAGAATTTTCTGATCGGGAGACCAAGATGGACAATCGGAAGCTCATTTTTCAACAGCTGTTTGAGGCCGAATCTTCAACCTTCACCTATCTTTTGGCTGATCGCGAGACGCGTGAGGCGGTCCTCATCGATTCGGTCTTAGAGAAGGTCGACCGCGACCTCAAATTGATCGCAGAGTTGGAGCTGAATCTAAAATATGTCTTAGACACTCACGTCCACGCGGATCATGTGACCGGCGCAGGCCTGATTCGATCTAGAACGGGTGCGAAGGCAGCAGTCGCGAGAGCAGCGAATATTGCGTGCGCGGACGTGCTGTTATGTGAGGGCGACGAAATCAAATTCGGCGAGTTCGCGTTGAAAGTGATCGAAACGCCGGGGCACACAGACTCTTCACTGAGTTTCTATATCGAGGGAATGGTCTTCACGGGCGACGCGCTTTTAATCCGCGGTTGTGGTCGGACTGATTTTCAAGGTGGCTCAGCCGAGAAGCTTTTCGACAGCGTTACTCAGAAGCTTTGGAAGTTGCCCGCAGAAACCATCGTCTATCCCGCGCACGATTACAAAGGCTTCACGGCGTCCTCAATAGAGGTAGAGCAAAAAAATAATCCGAGGCTCGGCGGCTCTAAATCAAAAGCGGAATTTATTGAGATCATGTCCAAGCTTGACCTGCCTTATCCGAAAATGATCGACCGAGCGCTTCCAGCAAATCAGTTGTGCGGGCTTGAACGGACTGAGTCTGAGAAGCAGGCGGGTTCAATCCAAATGCTGTCCCTGGAAAACCTTTCTGCGGCTGGATCTGCGAACTCACTTCTTATCGATGTTCGGCGTCCAGATGAATTCGTCGGCGAGCTAGGCCACATTGCGGGCGCACACCTTATTACTCTGGGCCCCGACCTCGAAAAATTCTTAGATACCTACGATCGCTCCGAACCAATTGTGTTTGTCTGCAGGTCTGGTCAGCGATCCATGCAGGCAGCTCAGTTAGCCGTACAGAAAGGCTTCGAGTCGGTCGGGAATCTTGTTGGCGGAATGCTCCGCTGGAACGAATTGAAACTCGCCACTCAGAGAAAGACGGAGCAATGAGTATGAGTCCCTTCACCTTGGCTATCTTGGGTGGCGTTTTGATCGGCCTCGCATCAGCGCTCCTTCTCTTGTTTAACGGAAGAATTGCTGGCGTTAGCGGTATTGTCGGAGGCCTTATTCGCGCGGGGCAATCTGATAAAGCCTGGCGTTTCGCTTTTGTTCTCGGTTTGTTAATCGCTGGATCGGCTGTCCGTATTCTTAAGCCTGAGCTCATCGAAACGGATCGAGTCATAAACCCTGTTCTCATTAGCGTAGCGGGCCTGTTGGTTGGTTACGGTACGGCGATGGGAAGCGGTTGCACGAGTGGTCATGGGATCTGCGGGATCGGAAGATTCTCGGTTCGTTCTTTGATCGCGACGATCGTCTTTATCGGCGTCGGCATGTTAACGACGACAGTTCTTCGCGCCATCTGGGGGGGCCTGTGAAACAGGTTGTTCTCTCATTCGTGAGCGGATTGATCTTTGGCTTTGGTCTAAGCCTGGGCGGAATGACAAAACCCGAGCGCGTGATCTCCTTTCTAGATGTGACTGGAAATTGGGATCCGTCTCTGATGTTTGTCATGTTCGGAGCACTCGTGATTTACGCGTCTCTTTACCAAGTGGCAAAGCGAATGAAGAAGCCCTTCCTCGCCCCGAATTTTACGAGGCCGAATCGAACGGTGGTTGATCGCCCGCTCGTAGTCGGCGCCGTGCTCTTTGGTGCTGGTTGGGGGTTGGTGGGATATTGTCCAGCGCCTGCAATCACGTCACTCCCGTCACTCAAGCTAGCTCCGGCCCTTTTCGTAACGAGTCTTCTTCTTGGAATGTGGCTCTTTCAGAGATTCGGTGCGGCCAAGCCGTAAAGGAGTCAGAATGATCGCGCTCGGCTTATTCGCGTCTCTCCTAATGGGTTTAACGCTCGGCCTTCTCGGCGGTGGCGGATCTATTCTGACGGTTCCGATTCTGATCTATCTTTTTGGCGTTGACCCGCTGTCGGCGACGACGGCTTCTCTCCTCGTAGTCGGCAGCACGGCACTGCTAGCAGAGGCCCCTTACTTCAAGAGAAGAGAAGTTTCTGTCGAAAAAGGCTTTCAGTTTTCTGTTTCGAGTTTTTTAGGCATTTACCTCGCACGCAGATACCTCTTGCCGTCGATCCCTGAAGTTGTTGTGTCGACAGCGGCACTGCGGATCACGCGCGGTGAAGTGGTCTTGATCGCGTTCTCCGTGTTAATGGTTGTCGTGTCGATTGCGATGATTCGGGGGCGGCAGCCCATTCGAACGGAGAAATCGGCTTCATTCACCAAAGTTTTGATTCAAGGTGTGCTTGTCGGGGCGCTGACCGGCTTCGTCGGCGCGGGCGGCGGATTTTTGATAGTTCCTGCGCTCGTGAAACTCTTAAAGCTACCTATGCGAAATGCGGTTGGCACTTCGCTTCTCATCATCGCGACAAACTCATTTTTTGGATTTGCTGTAAGCGACCTAACAGCGACGTCGATCAGGTGGGAACTGCTAGCTGGGGTTATAGCGCTTGCGATTCTGGGTTCGTTCTTAGGCGCAAGACTATCGACCTACGTGAGCGAGCAGAAATCGAAAAAAGCGTTCGGTTATTTCGTGCTTCTTTCGGGCTGCCTCATTCTTGTCGACCGGCTCTTCAATCGCTAACACCCAATCACTAAGCGGACAGTAAGCAGTTGTGCTTTGAATTAGGCCGCAGCGCAATCGGAGAATGTGAACTTGCGCCTCGCAGGCGCCTCCGGATAGCCTCGTGAGCGATGATTAAGATCGCCCTTGGAGTT
This sequence comes from Pseudobdellovibrionaceae bacterium, assembly GCA_913776405.1. Taxonomy (GTDB): domain Bacteria; phylum Bdellovibrionota; class Bdellovibrionia; order Bdellovibrionales; family JAMPXM01; genus CAJYOV01. Next base: position 513 of record CAJYOV010000648.1, on the reverse strand, counting down.
TCTGAATTTGCGCTTCCTGCTCCGCGCCGTGGAAGTATCGATTCGCAATCGGGGCTTGGTCGTGGGCCCGAAGTTGGCATCGAGATTCATCAGGAAATTCAGGCTGCGCGAGCGAAGGAGTTCTCGAGTTACCAGGCCGAGGTGTTCGTTACGCACACCCTGCCAATTCGAGAGTACGAGCTAGAGCTTCGCGGGCGCATGGACGGAATTTTCACAGGTCCAGAGCCGAAGATCGAAGAGATCAAATCGACTTTCAATATTTATGACCTTCAGCGGAAGTTAAGAGAGTCGCGGGATGAGCACCCTTATTGCCTTCAGCTGAAAACGTACGGTTACCTCTACTGGCTGCAAAACGGTGTTGTGCCAAAACTCATTCTGCATCTGGTTTCGTCACGTAATAAGGAGAGTCTTGATTACGAGTTGAAGCTCGATCTCAAGAAGTTCGAATCTTACTTTCAACTTCGGCTCGAAGAAGTCGCAAACGACGCAGACTTAGAGTTGAAGCGGATGGCC
>CAJYOV010000647.1 GCA_913776405.1 Pseudobdellovibrionaceae bacterium | reverse complement strand
ATCTTCGAAGTCCATGAAGGCTACGTGCACATCGCGACCACTCAAAACGGAAAAGCGCAATCGGTGGCGAAGTTCTTAGCGAAGGGCGCACCGCGCACGGCGGTGACTCAAGAGGGCCTCGCGATTTTGATGGAGATCCTAACTTTCAGTACGTACCCACTTCGTGCACGCACGATCAATGATCGAATCTTGGGTGTGAACCTCGCCGAATCGGGTGCTGACTTTTACGAGCTCTATGAATTTTATCTCGAAAAAGAATACGACGAGGTGACAGCGTTCCGAAACGCGATGCGGGTTTTCCGCGGCGGCTTCTTACAAGGCGGCGGCCCTTTTACAAAAGATATCAGTTACGGTCGCGGGTTCATTGAAAATTACAATTTCATTCGCACCGCGATTCGTCGCGGGCGGCCGGAAATCATTCCGTTTCTTTTTTGCGGAAAAATGCATGTCGACGATGTGCCGCTTCTTTATCAGAAACATTTGGAAGGGGTTATCGATGCGCCGGGCCTCTTGCCGACGCAATTTCAAGATCTCAACGGGCTTGCTGTCTGGATGAGTTTCTCAAGTTTTTTGAATACGATTGACCCGACGGTCGTCTCTAATTACTACGACCAGCTTTTTAAGCGCCACCTTTAAGCTTTTGAGTCGTGATCGTCTCGAGGCGATTCAAGAGATCGAAGAGCCACTTTTTCATCGGTGTGATGAAGACGATGCCTTCTAAGATTTGCTCGGTCGATTGAACGTGCGGGCCTTCTGGAAGATCTTTGTCGCTTGCGCAGTAGCGAACCCAATCTTCTGTCGCTTCAGGGTGGAATTGAAGACCAACGACGTTGTCGCCGTAAGCGAAGGCTTGGTTTTCGGTGATGTGGTTTGTACCAACGCGAACCGCACCGTCAGGCAAGCTGAAGGTGTCTTGATGCCATTGGAATGTCATGAGGCGCGACTCGGCGCCAGAACCGAAGTGAACCGTGTGCCAGCCGACTTCCCAGTGCTCGTGCTTTTTCACTGACGCACCTAGAGTTTGCGCTAAGAGCTGACCGCCCAGGCAGATACCAAAGCAGGTTTTTTTCGCGGCAATCGCGTCTTTTAAGAGCTTTTTTTCTTCGATGAGCCAAGGGAACTCGTTTGTATCGTCGACATTCATGCTGCCGCCGAGAACGATCAACCAATCTGTGTCATCAATTGTCGGCAGGGCATCGCCTTTGTGCATGCGCACGATCGTCGACGCATGACCTTTTTGTTTCAGCCATTCGAGGACGTTGCCGGGGAGAGTCGTGTCGGTGTGCTGCAATACATGGATGCGTAAGCTCATGATTTAGACGTAACAGTTTCCTTTTAGCGCAACAAGGCTTAATCCTATTGGCCATGGGCATTCTGATCAGCGCGCACAAGTTAGAGAAAGCATTCGCATCGAGAACCTTATTTCGCGGATTGACATTCGCGATCGAGAACGGTGATCGCATCGGCCTGATTGGCCCAAACGGCGCGGGGAAGTCGACCCTTCTTCGTATGTTGGTCGGCCAACAGCAAAAAGACGGTGGCGATCTTTCAGTTGCGCGCGGCACGCGGATCGCGCTTCTGGAACAGAACCCGACATTCGATGCGGACGTAACCGTCGCCGAGGCGTTACTTGGCGCGACTGACGATCCTTACGACTACGAAAATATCATGTTGGTCGATGAACTTCTCTCAAGGCTCGATCTCAATCGTGATGAAGTCGGTCGCGACGCTCTTGTCAGTTCGCTTTCCGGAGGCTGGAAAAAACGAGTCGCTCTCGCGCGCGAGCTTGCACGCAAACCCGACCTTCTTCTTCTTGATGAGCCGACAAACCATCTCGACGTCGATGCCATTCGCTGGTTAGAAGAATTTTTGGCGGACTCTAAGTTTGCAACCGTGACGATTACGCACGATCGACTCTTCCTTCAGCGTGTTGCGAATCGCATCTTTGACCTAGACCCGCGTTATCCAGAGGGCCTCCTCGTCGTGAAAGGCGAATACGTCGAGTATCTGACAGTTCGCGATGAACTTCTGCGCGCCCAAGAGCGCCGCGAAGTCGTTCTCAAAAATACGCTTCGACGCGAGACCGAGTGGCTTCGCCGAGGCGCAAAAGCCCGCACGACAAAACAGACGGCGCGAATCAAGCGTGCCGGCGATCTCGACGAGGAAGTGAGTGAGCTCGGCGAGCGCAATGCGAAGAAGATGCTTGCTCTCGACTTCCAAGAAGCGGCCCGTAACCCAAACAAATTGATCGAGGCAACGGGGCTTACGAAAATCGTTCCGAATAAGTACGGCGGCGATCGTGCGCTGTTTGAGAATCTCGATCTGATCATTACCCCGAAGACGCGCCTGGGCCTTCTCGGCACAAACGGCTGCGGGAAGTCGACGCTGATCAAATGCCTTCTCGGTAAGACAGAGCCAACCGCCGGCAAGATCAAGCGCGCCGAACGGCTTGACGTCGCCTACTTTGAGCAACATCGCGAGACGCTCGATCCAAACAAATCCGTTCTCAGAAACTTGGTCGATGAGGGCGACTATGTCG
>CAJYOV010000646.1 GCA_913776405.1 Pseudobdellovibrionaceae bacterium | reverse complement strand
CTTCGGATTGATTGCGTTTGGAATCGCAGCGCCAAGACCTTTCATGCCTGGACCGCCTGTTAAGCGGGCAATCTGCTCGAGCTTGCCTTCGCCCATCACGAGCGCACCACCTGTCCCCTGCCGACGTTGTGACGTGCGCCCAATGACCTCGTAACCGAGGGTGTGAACCAAGCGCGCAAGCTCATCCAGTGAAGCTTGGTTTTCGGCCTCGGAAACGTCGGGCGTAGGAACGCCAACAAGGTAAGCGGTCGGCAAGCTATTGGACTGGACTTCGTGCAGACGGGTCATGATGCGCCAAGCGTACCACGAAATTTGTGAAAGCGAGTACGGGTCTCTCATGGTACCATCGCCCTTTGTGGCAAAAGTAACTCTCGAAGCCCTCATTTTCTGTCAGCCTGACGCGCGTCTCTTCAACGGGGAACGTATGGGCGATTCGTTTCCGCTACCGGACACACTTCCTGCGTCGCGCCCGCTTCGTCACGAAGAGTTGCCGCACGAACTCGCGTCGGCCTACTTGCGCCCGTCTGATGTTCCGCTCGCGTTTCATCGTGAGTCGCCAGGCATGGGCATGGCGAATCTCTCTGCCATTCCGGGCGTACGCCCACACGCAGAGATGGCCACGAAATTAGAAAAATTCGGGCGCCTTCTGCAGTATCGTTTCACCGATGGCACTTGCCTTACCGGGCATCAGATCCTTTACCATCCGTACTCGAAAGATGTGCCCCGCCATCTTCTACCGCTGAACGTGAATGTGAAATCCGATCTTCAAGATCGGTCTGGCCAATTGGTCGATGCAGCACCAATCGGATCAGGCTTTCGACCGCAGTGGCAAGTGCAAGCCGAGCGTGTTCTCTTAAGCATTTTGCTCTCGGGCGTCCGAGCGCGAAAACAAAAACAAACAGGCGATGACGACGGTCGCGGCCCCGATGAAATCTATCTGACGTTCAGCGACGACATCGCAAACCCGCGCCCAGCACTGAAGCTTGAGTCGATCGAGCTTTGGCCAGAAGCGTGGGGCCCGTGGCGTGTGAATACAGCATTGCCCGCGCAGGCCTCTGGGGTTTCTTACGGCCGCGCGCGCGTAGAGCTGGATCCAACTCGCATTCCCGATTTCCGCTCGCTCTCTCGCTCCTATTTTATCGACGCAAAGAAACGCGTCTTGAGTTTCCATTCGTGGGAAGAGCAACTCTCACGTTTGAGTCTTCACGCTCCGAAGCCAAAGCCTGCGCCGACTGTCGTTGCGGATGGCTCTGGCCCCGCCGCACCGAGTGCGCCACATCCTTCTGAAGTCAAAGACGATCATTCTGGCATCAGCCTTCATCTCACGGGCCACGCGGCGATTCAGGCTACGATTCGCGACATCGCCGAGATGTTTGAGAAAGACGGCGTCAAACTTCCGATCGCGCCGGATTCGATCTCAATTCCTGAGAGCAAAGTTCATCCGAAATTGTCGCTGACATCGGACGGCAGCTTCCGCTTCCTCCACGTCATTGAGACACCGCAGGGCCGAATTGAGGCGCACGGTCTTCCGCAAGGATCGGCGTACCTACTCGCCAATTTGCAGATCGGATTAGGTGGAACGACCGGTTACTCCGTTTCGCAACTTGCAACACCTCGTAAAGGCGCCAAGCGCGAGCGCGATTTGAAAGTGCTTCGCCACCTCGGCTTCTCAACTTTGATTTTCTTTGATGCTGCGTGCTTCGCACTCGGCGAGCCGCTCTCGGACGGCACGCAAGTTCAGTCGCAAGAAGAGCTTCTCAACTCGATTTACACTCGCATCGGCTCACTGATCATGAAGTCAGAAGGCTGGCCAACTCAGGACGGCACTCTTCAGGAAATGTGCTCAACGAATGTGACAACGTTGATCGAAGGCTTCGTCAAACAAGTTATCGATGATTTGAAACAGGGTGACGGCGCTCGCGAAACTTCGCTCTACTTGCCGGAAGGCGAGCTTCGAGTCCAAGGCATCGCCCGCTCGGTCGCACTTCTTTTCCACGCACTCGTTGCGGACCTCGCCATTCAAACGGACGGCAGTTGTTTCGGCCGCGCACGCACGAAGTTTTTCGAGAATTTCATGAGTGGTCGCCTGCCGAACGATCGTGAAGATCTCGTCATTCGCGAAGAAGTCGCGGCTGATCAAGCTGCCAAACTCGTGTTTCAGATGGGCATCAACGAACGCTTCGTTCTGCCTGAAACGGCAATGCCGCTTGCGCGTTCAACGCATTTACTCGCACTCATGAAAGACGGTTTCGACCTCTCGATCGATCAAAAAGAGATCGAAGAGTTCGATGCAACCGACTTCCGCCCGGAATTCGATTTGCGTGAAGAGCCTACGCTTGATGCGATGATTCCGCTTGGACATCAAAAAATTAATTGGTTCGAGCTGAGCCCGAAATTTTTCTTTAAGGGTACCGAGATCTCGGTCGATCAGGCAAACCGCCTGTCAAAAGAAGGCATGATCGAGTTTCAAGGTCGCTTGTACCGAGTGAAGTCGAGCGACATGCCGTCGTTGAAGCGACTCACGGCGTTCTGGGCGAGCATCCAAGGCAAAGAAGCTGCGCTTACAAAAGCTAAACGCCGCAAGACCGAAGACACTTACTACCAGCTCCCTAGAAGCCAAACGTTGGAGCTTCTCGCCCTTCGTGCGAGCGGCGTCAAAGTTCGCGGCGGAAAACGTTGGGACGAAGTCACCAAGTTCTACGACGCCATGGGCACGGAACGCGCGTTGACGCCGATTCCAGATTCGTTCAAGACGACACTTCAGAATTACCAGCATCAAGCCGTGCAGTGGCTTTCTGATTTGCGCGCACTCGGTCTCGGCGGCATCCTCGCCGACGACATGGGTCTCGGCAAAACCGTCACGAGCCTCGCGTTTTTGGAATCCCTGCGCGCCAAAGGCGTAATGGGTAAGTCGCTCGTTCTAGTGCCGACGTCACTCACCTACAACTGGGTGTCTGAAGCCGAAAAGTTTGCGCCTGAAATGAAAGTCGCGATCTTTACGTCGAAGACACCTGAGCTCATGCTCGACTTCGTTCAATCGAACGAACACTCGTTGATTATCTGCACGTACGGTCTCCTGCAGGAGAACTCCGAATTCTTCCAGCAAATACAGTGGGACACCGTCATCTTTGATGAAGCTCAGAACTTGAAAAACATCACAACGAAACGCACGACGGCGGCCCGCCAATTACGATCGCCGTTTAAGGTTTGCTTGACGGGTACGCCGCTTGAAAACCATTACGGCGAATTCTATTCGCTTTTCGATTTGATCGTTCCGGGCTCACTCGGCGAACTTCCCGACTTCCGCGAGAAATTCGTAAATCCGGTTCGTGTTCTTCGCGACGATTTAGAATTCCTGAAGTTGAAATCGAAGCCGCTCCTTCTTCGCCGGACGAAAGCGCAAGTCATGTCGCAGCTTCCACCGAAGATCGAAACGACGATCAAGCTCCCATTTGAAGAAGGTCAGAAGCGCATTTACCGCGACATCGCCTCGTCTTACAACGAACAGATCCGCTCGCAGATCGCCACTCTCGGTGAAAACAAGATGCAGCTGCAAATGCTCACGGCCCTCTTGCGCCTTCGCCAAGCGTGCTCGGACCCGGCGGCGATTCCAGGTGTGAAGTACGACGGCGAACCGCCGAAAATCACCACACTCGTCGAAACGATCTCGCAGATCGTAGAAGAAGGCGCATCCGCGCTCGTGTTCACGCAGTTTCTCGCGACGTTCGAGCGTATTCGCGCGGCGTTCGCGAAAGAGGGCATCACGTTCTTTGATATCAGCGGTGCGGATTCGCGCGTGTCTCGTGAGAAAAAACTGAAGGCGTTCCAAGACGAACAAAAAGGTTCGGTCATGTTGATGACACTCAAGACTGGCGGCGTAGGTCTCAACCTTACGAAAGCCTCTTACGTCTTCCACATCGAACCTTGGTGGAACCCCGCCGTTGAGAACCAAGCGACCGATCGCGCTCACCGCATCGGCCAGCAGACAACAGTTCAGGTCTACCGCTATCTGATCAAAGAATCCGTCGAAGAAAAAATTGAAATCCTCAAAGACGTCAAAGCCAAACGCTTCGACGCCCTTTTCAGCGTCAACGAATCCGAAACCGAAGCCCTCGGCCCGTCCGGCTCCACCCTCACCCAAAAAGACTTCGAATACCTCCTCTCGTAGGTACCGCGCACGTTTTTGCCACCGACCGCGTCAGGCAGAAGGTGCCAGGCTCCTTTCTGAAGACCAGCGCGTCAAATGACGCTTAGGGTTTCAAAAAGGAGCCTGGCACCTCCCTGGACGGGGGCGTGGGGGCTCTGCTACGTTGTGTCCCATGATTGAGAATTCGTTCATCCATCTTCCGGGCATTGGCGAACAGACGGAGCGGAAACTTTGGGATCAGGGTTTGCGTTCGTGGAACGATCTTGAAACGTCTGTGCACGATGTCTTCGGAAAAAAGAAGGCGTCAACGGTTCTCGTTGGCCTAGAGGAGTCGCGTGCGGCTCTCGATTCGGGCGAATACAAATATTTCTGCGACCGGATGAAGAGCGCCCATGCTTGGCGTTTGGTGCCGCCTTGTAGCGATGCAATCGCGTATCTCGATATTGAAACGACGGGGCTCGGCTTCCCGCCTCAATCACACTCAACGACGATCGCTGTTTTGTTCAAAGGTGAGATTCTCGTTGAGCATGAGCCGCAGAAAAAACGCGCGCTTCTTGAGCGTCTTGAAGTGCGCGACACGGTTGATACGCCAGCATGCCCCAATGGATTGGGAAGTAGCGCTTCGCTTTCAGATCCTGAAAGGCTTGAACGGATTCGTGCGGAAAGAGGTG
>CAJYOV010000645.1 GCA_913776405.1 Pseudobdellovibrionaceae bacterium | reverse complement strand
GGCATCGGCCTCTGTTTTTTTGAGCTGTTGGAACGGCCCCCCAGGCGCGCTGTAGGAAACATTCTTTGAGCGCTCGGGGCCCTTGCCGCCCAGATTTACCGACACGCAAGCGCTCGCCTTCTGCGCGACGATAGAACCGAATCCATTACGCGTTCGTTCCCTTAGTGCCTGCGGATGCCGCCGAACCGATCTTCTCGAGGCGAGCGTAGATTTCTTTTTGGACTTGAGTCGCGACCCGCATCGCATTGAGCCCGTCGTCACCTGTCACGACGACATTGCCACCGGTGCGGACTGCATTTAAGAACGCCTTCGTTTCTGCGAGAAGAGCGTCGCCTTTTTCAAGCGACCACTGCTCGAACTCGAGTGGCACTTGATCGTCTTTCCATTCGCCGGTCTTCGTCGTGAGCGAAACTTCGCCTGCGCCAAAGTCGATCGAAAGGTACTGCTGCTGCTGAAAGACGCGGAATTTACGAGTGGCCGACTGAGACACACGGCTTGCCGTGATGTTTGCTACCGTGCCTGACTCAAACTCGATACGGGCATTTGCGATATCGACGACTTTCGTGAGCACGGGCGTACCCACCGCTGAAACCGATTTCACCGGCGATTTTACAAGCGACATGATGACATCGATGTCATGGATCATGAGATCGAGCACGACGTCGACATCGACGCCGCGAGGTTTGAACGCTGCCAGTCGGTGGCACTCGATGAAAAGCGGCGTCGCCAGTTTCTCTTGAGCAGCTTGAAGAGCGGGGTTGAAGCGTTCGACGTGGCCAACTTGAAGCTTCAAGTTCTTCGATTTCGATAACGAAACGAGTTCTTGAGCTTCTTCGATCGTCACGGTCATCGGCTTTTCAACGTTTACGTGGACGCCGTTTTCAAGAAAGAACTTAGCGATCTCGTAGTGCGTGCGTGTCGTTGACGCCACCGTGACGGCATCAACACGACCAACGAGTTCTTTGTAATCTTTGAACATCGGTACGCCGAGTTCGTCTGCGACGACCTGAGCCCGCTCGGGGCTTGCATCGCAGACGCCGATTAACTCAGCGTCTTCAATCTGTTTATATTTTTGTGCGTGAAAGCGGCCGAGATAGCCAACGCCAACAACGGCGCAACGAAGACGAGACATGCCTAGAACCGCCCTTTCTATCTTAAATCGCCAAGCCTCGGCTCGACGACTTCATGAAGTCGACAAAGTATTGGATCGAAGCGCTGTTCGCGCATTCGTTCGCGATCCGCGCGAGACTCTCTTCGATCGTGCCGCCACCTTTTGTGACGATACGGATCGCGCGATTGATCGCTTCGATATCTTCTTTCGCAAAACCTGCGCGGTCGAGACCGATCGAGTTTGTCGCGCGCATCACAGCGTATTTACCCGATGAAATCGTGAACGGCAGAAGGTCTTTGTTCACAGCTGAATCGCCAGCAACGAACGCGTATTTGCCAACGCGAACGAACTGGTTGAAGCCGCACATGCCGCCGGTCTTCACGTGATCTTCGAGAGTCACATGACCCGCGAGCTGGTTTGAGTTCGCGATCACGACATGGCTTCCAAGATGGCAATCGTGCGCTACGTGCGAATAGGCCATGATCAAACAATCGCTCCCGATCGAAGTGACGCCTGCGCCTTTTGCGGTTGCGCAGTTGAGCGTGACGAACTCACGAATGACGTTACGATCGCCCAAGATCAGCTTTGTGGGCTCACCTTTGTACGAGAGGTCTTGAGGTGGGCCTCCGACGGCAGCACCTGCGCTAAATTTATTGTCTTTACCGATTTCGACGATGCCGTGTTCGTTGCCGATGATGACATGCGAGTCGAGACGGCAGCCGTCACCGATTGTGACTTTGCCTTGAACGACGCAGAAAGGGCCGATGTAAACGTTCGAGCCAATCTGCGCTTCTTTTGAGATGACCGCTGAAGGATGAATCTGCGATGCCATGACTTACTGAACCTCAAGTGGGAAAACTTTTGCGATCAACTCAGCTTCGCAGGCGATCTCGCCTTCGACACGAGCTTCGCATTTCACGATAAGCAAACCGCTACGATCTTTGATAACTTCCGCCGTGACTTGGAGCGTGTCGCCCGGAACAACAGGGCGTCGGAAGCGCGCATTGTTCACGCCAGCAATTGCAACGTCGATCTTCGGACCATCAAGCTCGACACAACCGAGAGCTGCCGCTTGCGCGAGAACTTCAATTTGAAGAACGCCAGGCATGACGGGGCGATGCGGAAAATGCCCTGGGAAAAACGGCTCGTTGATCGTGACATTCTTCGTAGCGCGAATTTTGCGGCCGACACGAGTCGGACCGTCGCCCTTCACAAGTTCTTCAACACGGTCGACGAGAAGAAACGGAAAGCGGTGTGGAAGAAGCTTTAGAATGTCGCTAGCCGTGTAAAGCGGCGTCGTTTTTTCCTGCATGTTTCGCCTCAATTAGAAAAAGCCGCGAGCAAGACCCGCGGCTAGAAAAACCGCGAGCTTGATCCGCGGCCTTCGAAATGAAAATCACCATTTTAGAGCCGGCGATCGAAAAAACTTACTTCGACTTTTCGAACTCTTTTACGACTTCGTCAGTGAGATCGTTTTCTTTTTGAGCCCAGAGTACGCTCTGTTCGCTCTTCTCGAGAACCATTGAGTAGCTACCCGCTTTAGCAACTTTTTCGATCGAAGCTTGGAGCTTCTCGATGATCGGCTGCGTGAGGTCGCGCTCTTTTTTCTGGATGTTCATTTGGCTCTCGCCGACTTCGCGTTGGAACTTCATCATCTCTTGCTGAAGCTCTTGCATTTTCTTGTTACGAACGTCGTCTGAAAGTGCCGACTTTTTCTTCTCGAGATCGTCGCCCATCTTCTTGAGATCAGCTTCTTTCTTTTGAAGGTCCGCTTTCTTCGCGTTGAATTCTTTCTCGAGATCTTTCTTCGCTTTTTTACCAGCTGAAGTTTCTTGGATCGCTTTCTGAAGATCGATGTAACCGATTTTCGTGTCCGCTGCAGATGCCTTTGCACCAAGACCGAGAACGAGGGCTGCTGTCGCTGCCAATACTGCTTTAGATGCTTTCATGCCTAAGCTCCTATTTCCTTGTTTCCTGCTAGGGTCGTAAAAATTAAATCACACTTAGAACGGTGTACCGATCGCGAATTGGAAATTCACGGCTGGATCGCCTTCTTCGCGATCGACCGGGAAGCCCCACTCGAAGCGAAGTGGACCGATCGGCGAGAACCAACGGAAGCCGAAACCGACGTCCGAACGAAGCCTGCTGATCACGATCGAGTCTTCAGCATTACCAATATCATAGAACACAACGCCCTTGATGCCCGCTTCGGAAATCAAAGGGAATTCCAACTCGAGATTGTAGTACGCCTGTTGCGTACCACCGAACGGGAGCTGCGCTTTCTTCTCGGCGATATCTGCACCTTGGTCTGCACCGGCGCTCGCACCACTTGGACAGCCAGCTGTCTCAGTGCCGCGGTAACAGTTGTAGATCTTCTGTGAACGCTTACGACGACCGACCTCGAACCAGTTGAAGCCGCGCAAGCTGTTTGCGCCACCCAAGAGGAAGAGTTCGTTGAACGGCGGCTGACGGCCGTCTTCATTCGAGTTGATGAAGCCGTAATTCAAGTTGTTACGGAGAACGAATTCCCAGAACACTTTTTTGTAGTAACGAACGGTCGCAAAGCCTTTTGTGAAACGCTTGACGCCACCGAGCCCCGCGTATTCAAGCGACGTGCTCGTGTAGAGACCGTCTGAAGGCGCGAAGCGATCGTTACGTTTATCGTATTCGAGAGTTGCCGTGATCGAAGACGCGAGACCGTTACCGTCGCCGTCCGGGCGGCCATTTGTGCCGTCGGAAACAGGGTAGATATCTGGATCGCCGTAAATTTCGTCGAGCTTGATCTTGGTATCTTCAAGCTTGTAACGGAGGTACCCGTTCAAGAACGGAGCAAGAGGGTGACCGAGTCGGAATGCGCCGCCTTTTTTCGTCTCTTCGTATTGCGTGAGCAAACGTTGGCTGCGGTATGCATCGACGCCGACCGACCAGCGCGTGTCCATGAAGTAAGGCTCAGTGAAGTTGAAGTTAAAGAGGGATTGGCGCGACGAGAAGTCGATCGAGATCCCGAGTTTCTGACCTTTACCGAACAAGTTCGTTTGGTTGACTTGGCCGTTGAAGATGAAGTTCGCGTAAGTTGAGTAACCCGCGCCGATCTGGATCGAACCGGTATTACGTTCTTTCACGACGATGTCGAGGTCCATCGAGTCGGCATTCTCCGTCGGCGTCGACGAGTTGAACTGAACTTCTTCGAAGTAGCCGAGACGTTGAACGTTCGCGAGCGATTCACGTTTGCGAGTTTCGTTGTAGAGCTCGCCTTCGCGGATCGTAAGTTCACGGCGAACGACTTTGTCGCGCGTTTTCGAGTTGCCGGTTACATTGATGCGACCGAAGTAAACTTTGTTGCCCTTGTCGATCTCGAAGGTGATGTCGACTTCTTTATCTTTTTCGCGGATACGCGTACGCGGGATGATGTTGGCGTAGGCGTAACCCAAGTCACCATACTTCGCTTGAAGTGCGCGAAGATCGGCGAGAAGCGTTTCGTGAGCGTACCAGCCGCTACCGTCGATGTTGATCGTGTTGAAGAGATCTTCGCGGTCAAAGAGAAGGTCGCCTGCGAAATCCACGTTACCGACTTTGAAGCGGTCGCCTTCTTCAACGCGAATGGTGATGTAAATCCCCTTCTTGTCAGGCGTTACGTAGAC
>CAJYOV010000644.1 GCA_913776405.1 Pseudobdellovibrionaceae bacterium | reverse complement strand
GAGTGACAGCGAAGAGCCGTCACCGATGACGCACTAATATCATTTCGTTTAGATGGCTTTCGGCTAGATTCCAACAAGCCGAAATAAAAGCGGCTCGACTAGTCTTCGAGCCGCTATTTTTTTGCGTTCGCTCTCGCACAATGGAGAACATGCAAAAGATTAAAATACGCTCGTTCGCACTCGCTGCACTTGCAGCTTTAACGCTCTGTTCGCTCACTGCGTGTGATGTGAGAGGCAGTGAAGAAGATCAGCCTTCTCAAGAGGAGCCTGCTCCGAGCGACGGCAGTCAAACGAAGGCGCAACTTGCAGGCGACTATCGCTCCTGCGCGCTTCTCGCTTCGGGAGTCGGCTCTTCGCTTCAAAATCATGCGTTTGCGAGGTACTTGACGTTGAATGCGAACGGAACGTATTCGCTGCTTTATCAAATCAGTAAGGCGACCGCTTGTACGAGCGGGCGACCGAGTGGATCGGGTTACGACACGATTTGGTCGCAGATGAACGTCGCGGGCTCTTGGGCGACGGGAGGCACTCCCGGTACGCCATCGACGGGCTCGAAAGTAACGCTCACGCCGTCGTCGCTCACGTGGACTATTTACGCTCCGGCCTCAGAGTCGACAGCGGCAGCTCTTGCAAACTGGGCGACGAACACGTGCGGAGCTTCCGGATTTGACGCTGCGGCGTCGGGTTCGACGGGCGGTGCCTTTCAACCGAGTACCTGTAGCGGAACTAGCACGCCCGGAATTATGCTCGCTGCTCCAAATTTGATTGGCTCCGCTCAGCAAAATATCTTCTACAACAACGGAACGACGCTCGAGACCGGCTCACTCGCGACCATGTGGGGCGTAGGTGCCGGCGGATTCCCATCTGCTTATTCGGTCAATTGGTTGAAATAAAGCTCAGATCAAATTAAGTCGCCCGTAGAGCGGCCACGAGGGTTAGGCTCGAGGTTATTTGGCTCGGGTTTCAGGTGCGCTCAGAAGATGCATGGGTTAAAGTGCCATGACTTTTCTAGCGCACTTTTCTTTTGGGGAATTCTCGGTGTCAGAGACCGTTCAATCATCGCTTGAGTCTGTCTTGCGCGAGAGCTTCCACCTTGAAGCGTTCCGTAAAGGTCAACGCGGCATCGTCGAATCGATCGTAAGCTCGAAAGACACGATGGCTGTGCTACCGACAGGCGGCGGCAAGAGCTTGTGTTATCAACTGCCGGCTGTAGCGCTCGGCAAACTCGTCATTGTGATTTCGCCTTTGATCGCTCTCATGCAAGATCAAGTTCGCTCGCTGAAGGCCTTGGGCATTCCAGCGGGCTGCCTGCATTCGGGCCAAGATCTCGATGAAAAGCGCGCTATCTTTCAGGCCATTAAAGCGGGCGGCACCTACTTACTTTACTTGTCGCCGGAACGCGTTCAGAAGCCTGGGTTTTCGGATTGGATCCGCGCACAGAATGTAGCGCTCTTTGCAATCGACGAAGCTCACTGCGTGTCGCAATGGGGGCCCGATTTCCGGCCTGACTACGCGAAGCTCAAGTTGTTACGCGAATTAAAGCCGAACGTGCCGATTCTTGCTTTAACGGCGAGCGCAACCCCTCTCGTTCTCGAGGACATTATCCGAACGCTCGGGCTTCGCGAGCCGGATCGGCACATTCGTGGTTTCTACCGCCCGAATCTCTTCTACCAAGTCGGGCAGTGCGACTCAGAGCAAGAGAAAATCGAATGGGTCAAAGCAGCTGTCAGAAAAGTTCAAGACGGCCGCATTCTGATTTACTGCGGAACACGCAATTCGACCGAAGAGATGGCTCGCGAACTAGCCACTGAGTTTGAGGGCGTCGACTTTTATCATGCGGGCCTAACGAGCGATCAACGGACAGAGGCGCAAGCGCGTCTGAACCGTCGCGAGACCCGTATCCTCTGTGCGACGAATGCGTTTGGAATGGGGATCGATTACCCCGACGTGCGTTTGGTCGTTCATCACCAGATGCCAGCTAACGTGGAGTCGTTCTATCAAGAGATGGGGCGCGCGGGGCGAGACGGCGAGATGTCGCGGTGTCTGCTGCTCTATTCGAAACGCGATAAGGGTTTACAGGCTTACTTTATTCAACAGTCGAAAGCGGAACCGCGCGTAATCTCCTCAAAATGGAAGGCCCTCGATGCGATCACGGCCTTCGCTGAAGGCGGCGAGTGCCGTCACGCAGGAATTTTGACCTACTTCCGAGATGCCGAGCGAATCAAAGCCTGCGGTCACTGCGACATCTGTAAAGCGACGTCAGACTGGGTTGTTGCGAAGCCTGCTCGCGACTTCAAAGCCTTCACAAAAGTTCGTAAGAAAAAGGCACTGCAAGGTAAAGGCGAGCCAAACGGCTTTCAAACGAAAGACGCCGAGCTTCGCGCCGAAGTTTTACGCGAGTGGCGAAAGACCTACGCGACTCAGCGTGATCTTGCAGCGTTCATGGTGTTCAGTAACAAAACCCTTATCGATCTCGCGAATAAGAATCCAAGTTCACTCGGCGAATTGATCGAAGTTTACGGTCTCGGCGAAAGCAAAATCGAAACTTTTGGTGCCGAGCTGATTCAAGAACTCGACAAGCTTCGTTAATCGAGCGCATGCTGAAGTCTCCGCACGGAGGCTTTTTATGCAGCAGTCTCAAGACGTCTTTGAGTACAAATTCCAAGTTCTCGAGTCGGACCTCGATTCGTTCGGTCACGTCAACAACGCCAACTATCTTAGACTCTTCGAAAACGCTCGGTGGGATCTGATGACCTCGCGCGGGTACACGATGAAAGAGGTGCATGAACGTCAAATCGGCCCCGTCGTGCTCGAGATTTCGATGAAGTTCAAACGTGAACTCAAAAACCGCGAGCACGTTGTGATTAGAAGTCACGTGCTCCAACATGCCGGCAAGATCACGACGCTTCGGCAGATCATGATCAATGAAAAAGGCGAAGAAGCGTGCGTTGCTGATTTTGTGTTCGGGCTGTTCGACTTGAAAGCGCGAAAGCTCATCGACTACACGCCTGAATGGAATCACGTACTCGGATTATAATGCCCCTATGGTTCTAACCCCTCGCCCGTCAGCTCTCACCACTAGCGATGAGCGTGCGAGTTGTGAACGAATCGCAACGTCTTCCCGCTCTTTGCTCACGAGGCGTGCACAACGTTATAGCGCAGCGCACTCGTTGTGAATCGCTCCAAATAATTCTGGTGACATTCGACGCATCAATTCGTTGAATTCGGAAGCTAGTTAGAACTCGCAAACCGTTTAAAGGGGTATTCATGCGCGCGTTTCGTTTTTTGACAGTCACTGCAATGGTTGCAGCTACTGTAGCAACAGCTTCTGTTTCACAAGCACAGCCACGTCGTCCGCGTCCTGCACCTGGTGCAGCACCAGCAGCTCCGCCGCCACCGGCGCCTGCTGCGGCTCCAATTCCACCTGTAGCCCAAGCTCCTGGTGACGTTGCGCCAAACGCGCCAACTCTTCTTTCACGCGAATCTGAAATCCGCCGCGGCCTTGGTTTCCAAGCGTTCCTCGACGGTCAGCTTTCGATCCCAAGCAAAGTCTATACAGATGACCGCGGCTTCACATTGAACGACGCTGCGATCTACCTCTCGAAAGACTTCGGTTCAGGCTTCGCAGCGATGATCGACTTGCCTTTCATGACTCCAGACGGCGCAGCAAATAACAGCGTCCAATTCGGTGAAGAAAAAGCGCAAGCGTTCGTTCAGTGGAACCACGGCATGTTCCAAACGAAGTTCGGTCAATTCGACACGATCTTCGGCGTTGAGCAAAACGACTCGAAAGACCGCTTCTTCGCAGACTGGGGTCTTGCGAAACAAGCGATCGTTCCAGTTACGCACACAGGTGCTCTGATCGGTCTCGGCTTCGAGCACTTCGTAATCCGCGGTTTGATCGCAGACCCACGCAACACATCGACTCAAACGAACCAGAACCTCGAGTTCGGTCTCCAAGGCCGTGTTGACTTCGCACCAGCTTACGCGTCTGTCGGCGTTCTTTACAACGAAGGCAAAACAGCAACTGAGCGTACAAACCTTCTTATCGACGTTTTGGGCGGCGTAAAACTCGACGCTTGGCGCCTCGATGCTTACTACAACAACCGTTCAACAGCGGGCGTTAACGATGCGTCGAACACATTGGGCGTTCTCACAACGTTCAACATCAACCCAGAATTCGGTCTCGGTGGCCGCCTCGAGTGGTCGAAAGATCTCGTCGTAGCGAACACAGCTCTCGATTCAGCTCTCCTCCTTTCAGTAGGTCCAAGCTGGAAAGTGCTCCCAGAGATCACTCTCCGTGGCGACGCGACTTTGTCTTCTGTTGAGCGCGCAAACAACGCGGGCGACACAACAATCTACGGCGTGAACGCATCACTCGTAGCTGGTTTTTAATGCGTTACGTTTCGGCTCCGCCGAAACGCGAAGGGCAAGGTGTGAACCTTGCCCTTTTTATTTTCGAAGGCGGTTGATTGGCCGGAGCTTCGCTGTTGCAATTAACAGATGTTGATTCTCGCAAGTCAGTCGCCAGCGCGCCGTCGTTTGTTAAAGCGTTTGGGCTTCAAATTCAAAGCGGTTTCGCCGAACGTTGATGAAGACAAATTCCAAGCGAAAATTAAAACACCGAAGACGCTCGTGCGCGTACTGGCTGATGAAAAGGCTCGCGCAGTTGCCGAGCGGTTTCCAGAGGCTGTGGTGATCGGCAGTGATCAGATGATGGTTTGCCGTTCGCGCGTGTTCGGCAAGCCGCACACGATTCGGGGCGCGTGTGAGCAGCTTGCTTTTTGCTCCGGTAAAACGATCGAACTTCTAACTGCGGTCTCAGTCAGACGGGGAGACGTCGCTGAATCCTTCGTGCAAACGACAAAGATGAAACTTCGGAAACTGACGAAAGAAGAAATCGAAGCGTACGTAAAACTCGATTTACCTCTGGAGTGCGCGGGCAGTTTCATGTTCGAAAAGCATGGCGCCTCTCTCTTTGAATCCGTGATTACCGACGACCCAACCGGGATTGAAGGTCTTCCGATTTTGAGACTGAACTCTATTTTGAGGTCCAGGTTTCGCCTCTAAAGTCTCGCACTGGGAGATGTATGCGAAAACTACATAATAAGTTGGTCGGTATACATTTCCTCGTCTGTCAGTTTTCCGTTAGATTCTGAAGTCCGATAGAAAGGAAGGTTTATGAAACACCTTCTCGCACTGACTTCACTTACATTCGCTCTTCCACTTCTCACAACGGCAACTGCTTTTGCCGATCGTGAGCACAATCCTGAATTTCGCCAAATTGTTCGCGTGATCGAACAAAATCCAGACGCGGTTGACGCAAGCGTCGTGTACGATTCAATCGAAAAGGTGAGTTCATTGTCGCCATCTGATCTCGCCGCATTCAACGAGATTGCAAACGACCAAGCGCAGATCTGGGGCGACACGATTCTTGAAGGCGATTACCAAGCCGACGGCAAAACTGAACTCGACTCCGTCGAAAAGCTTGAGCTGAAAGGTCAGTTCGTCGGCTACCGCGTTTTCTATTCAGAACGTGCCTGGGAAACCTCAAGCTGTGATTATAACGGCGAACCAGAATCACTCGAAGGTTGTACCGAAGGCCGCATTCAAGAAGCTTCTTTCGTATCGAAAGAACTCAACAACTGGACACGCGACCCTAACAATTACGCTGAATTCAGCGATTGATCGCTCGAGTCGCGAGTTGACCAGTGACCGTCGAGCCGCTGGTCAAAATTTGCTCGAAAGCCGACATCTTCTGCACCGTAAAGCAACTCACTCTCAGGCGTGACCGTTTGCTAAGTTAATCCTTTAAGCCAAAAGGGGAGCTTAGCACTATGAAACAAAAAACTCTCAACGACCTGAACCAATCCTCAACGATGGAAAAAGGCAGCGGCTCTGACCGCAACTCTGACGTCTCTCGCCTGAAGCACGCAACCAATCGCCAAGACAAAATGGAAGAAGACACGTTCCCAGCGAGCGACGCCTCTTCTTCGTATTCAGTTGGCCGCGGTGAAAAACACGCGAAACCGCTCGACACGAACGGTTTGCCGGCCGATTTTAAAGACAATAAAGCCGCTCAATTCGAGTACGGCCGCAAGTCTGAGGCTTCAACACTTCACTTCGATACGAGCACTCATCGTCTCGAGCAAGGTAACCCGGATATCGGCGATGTCGATCTGGGCGTCATCGATGCAGATGCTCCTGCTCGTAAAGACGACAACGACCCTTACACAAAGCCTGAAACCAGCGAGACTGAGTCCCGCGCAGTTCGCAAGGCAGACCAGATGGCTGATCGCGCTGAACGTAAAGCCGACGTAGACCATCAAAACGAGTACTGAGATTTCAAGAACACCGTAAAAAGCCAAGGAGGCTTTCTGTGAACGAATCAATGCCAAATTCAAATCCTGAGGCGCTGTCGACGACTCAGACGTCAGAATTGAAGCCCGAAGCTATGTTCAACGCGTCTTCAACGATGGAGACTCCGATGACCAGCGAAGGTTTCGGCCTCTCATCAGAAATTTCATCTCACGTTGCGGAGCCAAGCACGGCGTCGGTTCGTGGGTCTTTTGAGTCTGCTGTTTCTGGTTTCAAGTTCGAGGGCTTGCGTGATCGCAGTCTGGAACTTGCGTCTTCGCTCGAAGCGCAGGCAAAAGCAAACCCGCTTTTGGCGGTGGGCTTGGTGGGTGTAGGTGCACTCGCAGCGGGCTTCGTACTTGGCCGCTTGCTGCGACCATCGACGGCGTCGCGCTCGATCGAGAGCGAGCAACGGCTTCACCACTTAGATCCGTCGTTTGCACGTGCTGCGCAGGCGCCAGAGCGCTTTTCTGCCTACACGGACTAAATGGTCATCAGCAGTCCGGGCCAATAAAAAACGCAGCCTCGAGAGGCTGCGTTTTTTATTTTGGCGGCTCGTCGTGTCGTTACACTGGGTAGTCGCGGTAGTGCTTCGTATCGTCCGAGCTGATAATCGTACCTTCGACATCGTAAGAGACACCATCGATATCGTAATTACCTTCGAAGTCGGTGATCGTGAGCAGCGGCTTTGCGATTGGAAGTTTCGCTTTAACGTCTTCCTCGATGATTGGGCGGCCGAATAAGACGCTGCCCAATTCCTTCCGGAAATAATAGGCAAGGCCGCCAGCTGCGATCGCACCCAAAGCGGACGCTGCGAATGTCTTTTGAGTCTTCGTCAGAGCCATCTGAGCCTCCTTAGTGCTTATCGCCGTTCAAATCGTCGACGAGAGATTCGCCGCGGTTTTCGGGATCGAGATCTTGCGTACCGATTTCTGGATCTGATGTGAGCCAGTTGTTTGGATCTTCAGGAATGCGGCCGCCGTTAGCCGTCGTGCCTGATTCAAGAATCTGGCCGAACTCTTGATCCGGTGGTGTGATATCGCTGTCGTCCGCGAGATCCGCATCGACGTTCATGACGTCTTGTTCGCGAATTTCTTCAGGTACAGCCGAACGCATGCCTTGGTCATTGCGACGGTCGTGATCTGGCAGTGAAGGGTTTGCGAGAGTCGGTTGCTGTTGATTCAAGCGATCGTTTTCTGTAGCTGGCATAAAAACTTTCCTTTCAAATTAGAAAGAGGCACCTTTTATGACAGTAGCGAAGCTGGGTGCCGAAGGCGTCACGCGGCTGTTATAAAGTCGTGTCGAACTCGCCTCATACAGGTCAAAAAAAGGCGCGACCCTTAGAGGCCGCGCCTGACTAAGATCTTGCCTTAGTGTTTCGACCGACCTTGTGACGATTTTGTCGCCTGCGATGACGCCGTTTCTGATTCAAGGCTCGTACCGAAGATTGCTTCTTTCGCGCGTTGGAAGAGCGATTGGTCGACCATCAATTCGTTGCGGATATCGCGAACGCCTGGAAGGTTCTCGATCGCGTCTTCAGCCATGCGTTTGATACGGCGCTCTTCAACATGACCTTTCAGAGTCACGATGCCGTCTTTAACGTCGACTTCGAGTTCGCTCGCGTCGATTTGTGGGTGACGCTCAAGCGCATCGCTCACTTCTTCTTTGATACGGTCGTCGCTACGACGGTAGCCCTTCGGACCTTTGCCCGAGTGGATTCCGTACGACGATCCGTACGACGAACCAGTTCCGAACGAAGAGCCGTAATTTGAGCTCGAAGATTCAGAAGACGCGCTCCATGGCGTTGAGCCGTACTGTTGGCCTGATGATTGGTTGTAGTTTTGGCCGCCATGGTTCGATTGGCCGTAGCCTGATTGGCTCGTGTTTGATTGGCCGTAGGTCATACGAGAGCCCGCGGACGAGTCACGGCTGAACATTCCTTGGCCGCCGCTCATTCCGCTCTGCGTGGAATAGCGATCAGTATCGTAGCTAGAATTGCGATCGTTAGAACCTGTGTAGCGATCGTTTGCAAACCGACTCGACTCATAACGGTTTGGATTTGCGCGCGAGCGGTCACGCTCGGCGTAAGACATGTCGCGATCTTCGATGTAAGCATCTTCGCGGTCCGCTGAGCGGTACGCATCCGTCGAAGAAGAAGATGAGGATGAGAAGTCGCGTGAATAATCGCGACCAGAATCGCGACCGGTATCGCGCATCGAATCTGAACCGTTTCGCCACTGCGAATTGCGATACTCATTACCGCGACGTGTGTCGCCGCCGCGACCGTAATCGATTGTGCGGTCGTCGCCGCGTCTCATGATTGAATCGCTGTTGTCGCGTGAAGAATCCCAAGTATTACGAGCCATGTTTGCCTCCAGAGAAAGGTGTGTAGGCAAACGGTAGCACCGTGATTCTAAAAAAATTTGTAGAGCGTGTGCTTCAATCTTGTTGAGACTGAATCAACCGAGCGAGACGACCTCAGACGGGGACGCGTTACAGACTTCTAGACGGTCAAGTTCAGCTAAGACATCGAGTCTCGAAAGGCCTTCTTGCGTCGCAACTCGAGAGGCGAAAAGACGACGCTCACGACGAGATCTCGCAAAGAAGCGCTCAGATAACATAATGACCAATAAGAAACCGACGCCCGCCCATGAGAGTAACGAGAGCATCACACCCGTGAGGGCTACGGCTTTCTGACTTTTTTCATTCTCAGCTTTATTGACCTCGGGATCCCAGCGGACGACGGCATCTTGGCTATCTGACCAGAAGAGACCGGCTCTCTGAAGATTCGCTTGAAGAATCTGAGCGCGACCTGTTCCGCGCCGCCGCTTGCGTAGAGCGACATACAAAATTGTAAGCGCGAGACACGCGACCAATCCGGCAAAATAAAAGGCGGCTAATTCAGGCATGCGATGGTCCTTCTCATCAGAACGAGGAGTTCGGCGTTTTAAGAAATGATGTTTCCGCTTTCGTGCTCTCTCGACCCAGAATCTGATTTCGGTGAGGGAACCTGCCAAACTGCTGAATAACGTCGCGGTGCCGAATCGCGAACTCAAACGCTTCTGCAATGAAGCTAGCTTCTTCAGGCGGCACCTTTGAAGCAAGCGCAGTAAACAGTTCGACCGAGCGATCTTGGGCGGCTAAGTCTTCCGAATGTTCGAGCGGCAGGTAAATAAAGCAGCGTTCCGTTGCCGAAAGTTGGTGGTCAAAACCGCGGTCGATCGCGATCTCCGCGATTCTGCGGGCATGGGCATCCGTCCCAAAGGCGCGCGGATCGTCTCGATAGACGTTTCGTGGGAACTGGTCGAGAAGCAGAATAAGACCAAGCGCCCCACGTGGCGTCTCGGCCCAAGAATCAAACGCGCCTTTTGCGGCTTCGTCCATCAGATCCAAGAACTGGGTGCGAATTTCGTTGTCGAAGTCTTCGTCTTTCGAGAACCAGAGCTCGCTCTTCTCGGTCTCTTTTAAACGGTCTTCACCGAACCAAAAATCGAGAACTCGGTTTTGCTTCTCATGACTCATAACTCAAAGACTCCTCTCAAAGGATCGCTTGCTCAGAACCTCTAAAAAAACTCTAAATGCGATTCGGCTCTCGACGATTCCTAAATTCTAGAAATTGGTGTGATCATTTGCACATTCAAAATCCATCGAAGTTGAACGGGCGATTTTGAGTGTAAACGTTCATCTTAGGAGAGATGCCGGCGCACAAGCTAGATTCAGCCACATTCCAACCGTTCGAGACTGATTTCGGAATCGAGCGCGAACTCTTACTTCAGGGTATCAGGCTCAAATACGGCTACGATTTTACGAACTACACTGAGTCGTCGATGAATCGCCAAGTCGAAGCCGTTCTGAAAAAAACCAATTTCAAAACACCGCTCGAGCTTCTAGATCGCGTTCTCAAGCAGCGCACCTTCTTTGACCAGATTTTGCCGCAACTTTTGATCTCAACCAGTGAAATGTTCAGAGATGGGGCCTTCTTTAGACTTTTGCGCAATCAAGTGATCCCAGTCTTAAAAACATTCCCAACGTTCACGATCTGGAGCGCGGGTTGCGGTACGGGCGAAGAAGTTTACTCACTCGCAATTCTGCTAGAAGAAGAAGGGCTTCTTGATCGTGCTACGCTGTTTGCAACAGACGTGAACCCGAAAAGTTTACGCTCGGCGAAAGACGGAATCTTTCCGGCCGATCAGATGAAGGTGAACACACGAAACTACGTCGAGGCAGGCGGATTAACCGCCCTAAACCGTTACTACAGCTCTGACTACGGGCTCATCAAGATGAATAAAGAGTTGATGAGAAATACGGTCTTCTCGGAACATAACTTGGTCACGGATCATGTTTTCGCGGAAGCGCAATTGATCTTGTGTCGAAATGTGCTGATCTATTTCAACCGGGCGCTCCAAGACCGTGCGCTTTCGATTCTCGCCGGATCACTAGCGAGAGGTGGTTTCTTAGGTCTCGGAAGCCATGAGTCAGTTCGTTACAGCCCTTTCGCGTCCCGATTCGAAGTCGTCGATGAGAAGTGGAGGCTGTTCCGTGGAAACTAGTGTTTCGGAAGGTCCAGCTCTGCTGGCCATCGGAGCGTCTGCAGGCGGTGTTCACGCTATTAGAGAATTGTTAAGAATCCTGCCGGATTCGTTTACCGCGCCGATTGTGATCGTTCAACATTTGCCGCGAGGCCCGCGCCTAGACTTCAACATGATCTATGGCTATCGGCCAGGGCGGCGCATCGTCGAAGTTGAAGACAAGATGGTACCGCGGTCGGGCGACGTGATAATGGCCGCGCCCGATTACCACCTCTCGGCGGAACGCGATGGAACGCTGTCGCTGTCTCAAGACGCACCCGTTCACTATTCCAGGCCTTCGATAGATGTGTTTTTCAAATCAGTTGCGCTATCCTACGGTCCAAGATCGGTCGGATTTTTAATGAGTGGTGCAAACCACGATGGCGCAGAAGGACTTTTGCATCTTCATCGCGCTGGCGCTGTGACACTCGTTCAGGATCCGAAAGAAGCGGAGAATGCGACCATGCCAAACTCGGCGCTCGCACTCTTCGAACCCGATCACGTACTCACGCTGGCGGAAGCCGCGCGATTCTTGAAGGGGCGGCAACTTGAAAACGAAAATCTTAATCGTCGACGATCGTAAAGAGAATATCGACGCCCTTTCTCTCCTCATCGACGCAGACGACGTCGAACTGCACTGCACTGAAAATCCAGAAGAAGCGCTCTCGATGATTTTAGATCACGAGTTCGGCCTTGCGTTGCTGGATGTGCAAATGCCGGTCATGACGGGTTTCGAGCTTGCGCGTCTGATCCGCGGGATCGATCGCGGCAGTCGATTGCCGATCATTTTCGTGACGGCTGCAAACCAAGATTCACAGATGATCGGTGAAGGTTACAGCTCAGGTGCCGTCGATCTCCTTTTCAAGCCGCTTGACCCCAACGTGGTCCGCAGCAAAGTGCGCGTGTTCGTCGAACTCGATCAAGCGACTCGGCAACTTCGTACACAAGTGCGTGAGATGGCTCAGCTCAAAGAAGAAGCGGAAGCCGCGGATCTCGCCAAAACACGTTTTCTCGCGAATATGTCTCACGAAGTTCGTACGCCACTCTCGGCTGTTTTAGGTTTTGCTGACATCCTCTCGCAACCTGATCTTTCGACACGTGAACATGACGACTACCTGGCGTCGATCAGCCGAAACGGAAAACTGCTTCTTCGGATTATCGACGACGTCCTCGATCTCTCGGCCATCGAGGCTCGTGGTTATAACGTCGAAAAAACGGAAGTGGATTTGGGTCTAATGTTGGCCGACCTCGAAGCAACACTGAAAATTCGCGCGGAGACTCATAACGTGCAGCTTCGTGTAAACCGCCTGAGCGGCGCAAGCGATCGCTATATCACGGACGCTCTTCGCTTAAAGCAGATTCTCTTAAATGTGATCGGCAACGCGATCAAATTTACTGAGAACGGTCAGGTCACGGTCACCGTTGAAGCAAAAGAAAGCCGGCGAATCACCGACGGCGTTGTGCAAGGTCATGACCTCGTGTTCACGATTCGGGACACCGGTGTTGGTCTTTCCGAAAAAGAAACGCAGCAACTATTTGAGCCGTTTTCGCAGGCGGATGCGTCGACGCGTCGCCGGTTTGGCGGCACGGGTCTTGGTCTCGTGATCTCTCGCAAGCTTGCTCGGTCTTTAGGTGGCGATGTGCGACTCATCGAGACCCGAAAAGGTCAGGGGTCTACATTCGAGGTGGTCGTTCGAGTTCAAGCAGCTCCGAAAAAGACGGACATGAAAGCTCCGATCGCAATCGATTCGGCCGGCATCCTGAAGGGTAAGAAGATTCTCGTTGTCGATGACGTTGCCGATAATCGCACTCTCGTCGAACGATACCTAACACCGTCCGGCGTCATCGTCTCGAAAGCCAGCAGTGGAGCCGAGGCGCTTAGTCAAATCGAGGCTGACGAAGCGGACTTGATCCTGATGGATATCCAAATGCCGGAAATGGACGGCTACGAAGCCACGACGAAATTACGCGCAATGGGGTTCAAAAAGCCCATCGTTGCGCTGACGGCTCACGCAATGCGCGATGAGCTAGACCGCTGCTTAAAAGCAGGTTGCGACATGACGCTGACCAAGCCGATTACAAAAGCGGCTCTCGTTGAACAGTTGGCCAAAATTCTTGCTTAAAACCAGCCTGAGGCGCTAATTTAGGCGCCTTACGTCAGACGTTGATGAGGGCCTTGGGCCCGCATTCTTTCTAGGAATTCAATAAGGACTCACTATGCGCGATATTTTCGATGATGAAAGCACCGATCAGGGAACGAACGACTTTGCGAAGATGTTCGAGCAATCGATGGGTGGCATCGGCAAAAAACTGTCGGTCGGCGACAAGATCCGCGCCGAAGTTCTCTCAATCGGCAAAGAAGAAATCTTCGTTTCAACGGGCACAGTCGATGACGGCGTGATCCTCCGACCTGATTTCGAGTCTGACGAAAAAACAAAGAACGCGAAAGTCGGCGACTTCCTCGATCTCTACGTCACGAACGTTAAAGGTTCACAGATCTTCATGTCACCTAAGCCGACAGCGAAGAACCTTTCAGACGATCTCGAAGACGCCTTCGACATGATGTTGCCAGTCGAGGGTCGCGTGACCGAAGCTGTAAATGGCGGCTTCCGCGTGAACGTGTTGGGTAAAACCGCATTCTGCCCCATGAGCCAAATCGATTCTCGTCGCGTCGAAGACCCTGCGTCGTATGTCGGTCGTAAATTCGACTTCATCGTTACGCAATTCGATCGCAAAGGTCGCAATATCGTCGTTTCTCGTCGCAAACTTCTCGACGAACAGAAAGAAGCGACTCTTGCCGCGTTCGAAGACGAGCACAAGCCAGGCGATATGCTGAAAGGTGTGGTGACACGCCTTGAGCCGTTTGGCGCCTTTGTTGAAATCGCGCCGGGCCTCGAGGGTCTTGCGCACATTTCGGAACTTGCGTGGAACCGACTGGGTCATCCTTCAGAAGCCGTCAAAGTTGGCCAAGAAGTCGAAACAAAGATTTTGAAAATCGAGCAGGGCCTGAACGGGAGAATGAATATTTCCCTTTCGGTGAAGCAGGCAATGCCGACGCCTTGGGAAAACTTCCCGTCGCATCTTCGCGAGGGCGAAGTCGTCGAGGGCCGCGTAACTCGCAATATGAAATTCGGCGCCTTCGTTGAAGTCGCGCCAGGAATCGAAGGCCTCGTTCCACTTTCTGAAATGAGCCTTACGAAACGCGTTCAGCGCGCGGACGAAGTCGTTCAGCCGGGTCAAACCGTTCAAGTTCGCGTCAAAGAAATTCGCAAGGACGAGCAGCGCCTTTCGCTTTCGATCAAAGACGCCGGCGCCGACAGTGACGCTTACGATCCAAGAGCGTTTGCGCCGGGCAGCTCGGCAGCGATCGCGACAAGCGGCAATAAGAAATCGCTCGGGACTCTCGCAGACCAATTCGCTGGCCTCTTCGATGCAAACGCTTCGCAGACGCAGGCAAAGAAAAAGAAGTAAGTGGAACCCGGTCTCGGGCTCGAAAAACTGAAAGCAGATCGCGAACTCACGTTCGCGATCGACTACGGCACTTCGAACTCGCTTTTGTCAGTGACCGACGGTCAGACAGTCACGGCACCGATTGCTTTGGATCCGCTCGCGCCGGATTCAAGTGTTCTTCGAAGCATCCTTTACTTTCCTGACGGCAACGCCTGCTTCTACGGCCAGGATGCCATCAATCGTTATAATGATGCGTCCGGTGAGGGGCGGCTGATCCGCTCGATCAAAAAGTATCTGCCCTCCGAATCATACGTAGGCTCGTACATCGAAAACCGTGTCGTTCGACTCGAAGACCTCATCGGTTACTTCCTTCTTGAGATGAAAAAGCGCGGTGAGGCTCAAGTCGGTCGCACCGTTGATCGGGTTGTTCTCGGTAGGCCCGCAAAGTTCTCGCTCGATCCCGCTAAAGATAAACTCGCGCAGTACCGTCTTGAAAAAGCGGCGCAGCTTGCAGGTTTCAAAGACATCCGGTTCTTACCCGAGCCTCTAGCAGCCGCGCTCGATCTTCGCACACGTTTGACAGAGTCAAAAACCGTTCTAGTCGTCGATCTAGGCGGCGGAACGTCGGACTTCACTGTCATCCGATTAGGGCCTGAAGACTTCAAAGACGAACACGTTCTCGGCATTGGCGGCGTCAGTGTCGCAGGCGACGCGGTCGACGGCGACTTCATGAAAGCTCAAGTAGCGCCGTATCTGGGCTCGAAAGTTCGCTACAAAGTTCCGATGGGCTCGAACGTTCTCGAAATGCCAAAGAGCTTACTTGATCACATCTGTTCGCCCGCCGATCTCGCGCAACTTCGTCGAAGCGATCACTTGGACTTCTTCCGAAGCGTTCA
>CAJYOV010000643.1 GCA_913776405.1 Pseudobdellovibrionaceae bacterium | reverse complement strand
CGTCTTCCGTGCTGTCGGCTTAAACCCGACACATGGATCTCTTTTCTGCCGCCCAAAACGAATCTCCTGAAAACCAACCTCTCCCAGAGCGCCTTCGACCGAAGACACTCGACGAGATGCTGGGCCAACAGAAAATCCTCGGCGCAAGCGCTCCTTGGAGAAAGCTTGTCGAAAGCGGCCAGATCCCGAGCCTCATTCTCTGGGGCCCTCCAGGCTGTGGCAAAACGACGTTCGCACTTTTGCTCGCACAAAAAGTCCAAGCTGAATTTATCACCGTCAACGCCGTCGAGACAGGCGCAAAAGCTCTTCGCGAACTGGGAGAAGAAGGGCGCCGTAGACGCCTCGAATTCCGCCGAAAAACCCTGCTTTTCGTGGACGAAATCCATAGGCTCAACAAAGGCCAACAAGATGTGCTTCTTCCGTCCGTCGAAAAAGGCGATTTAATTCTCGTGGGTGCAACCACCGAAAATCCAAGTTACGAAATCAACTCCGCTCTCTTGAGTCGTTGCCGTATTCTCGTCTTCGAGCGTCTCGGCGAAGACGAGCTGAAACAACTCGCCCAGCGCGCGGCCGCCCTCCGAGATGAAACAATCGAGCAAATCGTCAATCCGGAGGCCCTCGAGCGCCTTCTTGAATTCGCCGACGGCGACGGCCGCCGACTTCTCAATATGATGGAAGTTCTTTTGAACCTGCGCGCGACAAACGCGAGTGACCTCGTCTGGCCTCTGGATCCTGAGGCTCTCTCACAGTCGATCGACGTCCCATCTCTCCGGTACGACAAAACTGCCGACGAGCACTACGACACAATCTCAGCCTTTATTAAAAGCGTCCGCGGCTCAGATCCCGATGCCGCCCTCTACTACCTCGCACGCATGATCAAAGGCGGGGAAGACCCAGTCTTCATCGCACGCCGCCTCGTCATCCTCGCAAGCGAAGACATCGGAAACGCGGACCCGCGCGCCATCACGCTTGCAGTCTCCGGCCTCCAAGCCGTCGAACTCGTCGGCTGGCCCGAAGCCGCAATCTCGTTGGCTCAGGTCACGACTTACCTGGCGAGCGCACCGAAATCGAACCGGTCCTACCTCGCACTTCATGCAGCCCAAGCTCTCGTCGAAAAAACAGGAACCGTCCCGATCCCTCTCGCTCTCCGCTCAGCGAAGACGACAGCCATGAAGAATCTCGGCTACGGCAAAGGCTACAAGTATTCGCACAACAGCGAAAAGGGCTACGTTCCTCAACGCTTTCTCCCCGAAGAACTCGGCGAAGTCTCCCTCTACGAACCCACTGACCACGGCTTCGAGAAGAACATCCGCCAATACCTCGAATGGCTCCGCAAATAACCAGTCCTCCGCCTTGTCGCTCATCAAAAAAAAGCCCCAGCGTTTCTCGCCAGGGCTCTTTCGTCTCTCGTTGACGACTTTATCGCATGAAGCCTCAGCTTCGACGGGTCACGATCGTTAAGACGGCTTTTGCGCTACCACACAGATACAAGGCTGATTGCCACTCGCAGACTTCGAGTGGCGAGTGTTCGCCGGAATATCGATTCGATCCCCAGCGCGCAAAAGAATCTGGTTTCCGGAGATATTCATCAAGAGATCCCCGGTCACGACCAGGCGAACCTCGTCAAACGGGTGGCGGTGGTCCGCAATCTTCGTGTGCGGCATTAGAATCTCTTCTTGAGGGTTCAAGCCTTCGGCCGCAAAAATCAGATTAATTTGTTCCTGAGTCGGAAGAACAGGGGCCTGCCAGCGTGTCACAATCATGATCAATTCTCTCAACTTCTAGAACGCCCCATAGGGCTCAGTCACTCGAGCGCATCAGGATGAAACAAATGGCGCTCTCGAATTAAGACACGCTATCGTACCTTGTTTCGTAATTAAACAACGGATTTACAAAGCGTTTAGACCTACCTCTAGAGTGCGTCTCCGCTCGCGAACTGGCCCTTTAGCGTCCGATATGTGGGGACGATAACTTCATCGTGAGCCGCAAGGCTTCTCGACGGAGGCATTTACTTGAACTACGCACCGGACTTCGAAAAACAGCAGGAACTTCTCGCCGAGATCCACACGTTCGTGCGTCGAGCTCAAGGCCTCAAGAGCTCGGTTCTCTCCGACGGTAAGACTCGTATCTGCCAGTCGATCGACGATAAGTTTCTCGACTTCGACACCACGGATCTCGAAGGCGTCCTCTCCCGCACAGACGGCGAAGGCCAAGAGTTTCTCCAAGTAAACTTCTGCTCAGGCAAGAAAGTCCTCATTACTTCGACACTCATTGGTTTCAAGCCCATCGCTCTCAAGGGTCTCGATCTCTCGAAGCTCCCACGAGTCGTAACTACGCCTGACATCTTTAGTGTCTTCGAGGCTGTGCAGGATGCTCTTCACGCTTCAGACACAGACCCTCGAGAAGTAGGTGTTTTAAAGAAAGTCTTCGAATCCGTGATCGCCGGTGGCGAGTCGGTAGGTTTCGATCTCTCGAAAGAGCGCACTCTGATGGCTCGCATCCCGAGCGCTTTTACAAAACTTGCTTCCTAAATTGGCACTCTTGCCTCGAAAATAAGCTAGCGTGCTTAAGCAGTTAGCAGATTTCGCCAAGAAGCCACCCATAGCTTCAAAAATCTCGAAAAATTCGAATAAATTTTGAAAAACCCATTGACGGGGAGGCACCTTTTCCCGCATCTATGGTCCTCCGAATCGCTGTGGGGGCATAGCTCAGTTGGCAGAGCGCTTGATTTGCATTCAAGAGGTCGCAGGTTCGACTCCTGTTGCCTCCACCACTTATCTTTAATTTCCGAAGCTTCGGCCGACGAAAAAAAAGAAAAAGAAAAGCGAAGATGAGTGAAAAAAGATGTTGACCTAAGAAATCAACATCGAATAGAACTCTGGGCTCGCGCAAACGAACGGTGACGAAAGCGAAACGAAAGTTACGCTGAATCTACGAACGCAGCACGGACAAATAGTCGGTGATCAGTCGACTATTTCTTCTCAAATTTGAAACTCTCGATAACAAAGAGCGTTGAAAAAAAATGAGAAGAAAAATAAAAAAGTTGTTGACGCGAAAAACGAAAACGACTAAAAAATTGATCTCTCGAAAATGAAGTCGCTCTTTGAAAACTAAATAGCTAGTCAAAATGAAGTGTTTGGGTCTCGTTTTAAATAACGAGTTTTAACATAATGTCTGAGTAACGAACTTCGGTTCTTATTCAGATGGCTAAATAATAGCTAAATTCAAATTTACAGTTTTTAACTGGAGAGTTTGATTCTGGCTCAGAACGAACGCTTGCGGCGCGCCTAATACATGCAAGTCGAACGAACCAGCAATGGTGAGTGGCGCACGGGTGAGTAACGCGTGGATAATCTGCCCTCTACTGGGGAATAACCATCCGAAAGGATGGCTAATACCGCATGAGACCACGATGTCTGTGGACAACGAGGTTAAAGATTTATTGGTAGAGGATGAGTCTGCGTGGGATTAGCTAGTTGGTGGGGTAATGGCCTACCAAGGCGACGATCTCTAACAGGTCTGAGAGGATGACCTGTCACACTGGAACTGAGACACGGTCCAGACTCCTAC
>CAJYOV010000642.1 GCA_913776405.1 Pseudobdellovibrionaceae bacterium | reverse complement strand
GCTGAACTCATCAAAAAGAAACGCTCAGGCCAAGAGCACACGGTTGAAGAGCTGAAATTCCTCGTCGACAGCTTCGTCGACGGCAGTCTTCCTGAATATCAAATGTCCGCGTGGCTCATGTCGGTTTACTTCAAGGGCATGACACCCAAAGAGACAGCAGATCTAACTGAAGTGATGTTGCACTCGGGCCGAGTGCTCGACTTCTCAAATGCAAAATCAATTGCCGTCGACAAACACTCAACGGGCGGCGTCGGCGATAAAACAAGCATGATCCTCGCGCCGATTGCGGCGGCTGCTGGCTGTACGGTGCCGATGATCGCGGGCCGTGGCCTTGGTCACACAGGCGGCACACTCGATAAGCTTGAAGCGATCCCGGGCTTCAGTGTCGGTCTCTCGCTCGACGAGTTCGAGAAACAAGTCAAAACACTCGGTGTCTCGATTATCGGTCAGACAAAAGAGATCTGCCCCGCAGACAAAAAAATCTACGCGCTTCGCGATGTCACAGCGACTGTTGAATCGATGCCGCTCATCTGCGCGAGCATCATGTCCAAAAAAATCGCTGAGGGTATTGGCGCTTTGGTGATGGACGTAAAGTTCGGCTCGGGTGCCTTTATGAAGACACTCGAAGAAGCCGACCAGCTTGCATCGAAGCTCATGGAGATCGGCGTTGCTCACGGCAAAAAGGTTGCGGCTCTTCTGACGAACATGGAACAACCGCTTGGTCGCTTCATCGGAAACTCGCTAGAGATCGGCGAGTGCGTAGCGATTCTTAAGAACGAAGAATTTTTGGGTCGTAAACCTGAAGACTTCGCAGACACCACGGAACTCAGCCTCGAATTGGCGGGTCATATGATCTGGCTAAGCGGTCTCGCGAAAGATTCAAAGGCCGGTTACGCGAGGGCAAAGGAAGTTCTCGAGAACGGAAAAGCGTACGAAGTTTTTGAGCAAATCTGCAAGGCTCAAGGTGGCGATCTCGCAAAGCTTCCTCTTCCATCGGCAAAATACGATGTAAAGGCGACGTCATCGGGCTTCGTTTCAGCAATCGAGACAGAGCAGATTGGGTACGCCGCTCTCGCTCTTGGTGCGGGCCGCATGAAGGCAACCGATGAACTCGATCTCACAGCAGGCATCGAAATTCACAAAAAACTTGGCGACGAAGTTCGTGAAGGCGATCTGCTTTACACGCTGTTTGTGAACGAAGGATCGAACGCCGGCAAATTCGCGGCCGCTCGAGACAGGGTTCTGTCGGCAACGACTATTTCCTTGCAAAAACCGCAGGTTGGCGCTCTGATCGCACGTAGCAAAGTGACCCCAGGAGTGGTTTCGTAATGGCTGATCAACACACGCTGAACATTCAAAAGAACCTTGAAGAGTCGGTCCAATTCATTCGTTCGCGTTCTTCGTTGAAGCCGCGAATCGGCGTTGTGTTGGGCTCGGGACTAGGCGCTTTTGTCGATCAGATGAAAGTTGAAACCTCGCTCGCTTATGACGAAATCCCGGGCTTCATAGCACCGACTGTCGAAGGTCACGGTGGGCGCTTGCTGTTGGGTCACGTCGACTCTGTTCCGGTTGCATGCCTTCAGGGCCGCATTCATTTTTACGAAGGCCATTCGATGGCGGCCGTTGTTCACCCTGTTCGCACGATCGCAATGCTTGGAATCGAATCACTCATGCTGACAAACTCAGCCGGCGGTCTCGATCCTGCGCAAAAGCCCGGCGACTTCATGATCATCGAAGACCACATCAACTTGATGGGCGACAACCCACTTAAAGGTCCAAACATCGCACAGCTCGGTCCTCGCTTCCCTGATATGAGCGAAGCGTACGACCGTAAGCTCAACGACAAGATGGAATCGATTCTTAAAAAAATGGGCATCAGCTTCTCACGCGGCGTTTATGCTGGCGTAAGCGGTCCAACTTACGAAACACCTGCTGAAGTTCGCTACCTCCGCATGATCGGCGGTCGCGCAGTCGGAATGAGCACGGTTCCAGAAACGATCGCCGCAAATCACTTGGGCCTTCGCGTTTGCGCTCTCAGCTGCATCACTAACCCAGCCGCCGGCATCGTCGATCAGAAACTCTCTCACGACGACGTCACGCACACCGCAAAACTCGTCGAAACAAAATTCAGCGGCTTCCTGAAAGAATTCATCACGACTCTGTAGTCGGCTCTATGTCATCGCAAATGCAGCCATGGCAAGCGCAGCGAAGAACCAATTACGGCTTCGTGTCTCGAAAAGTATTACGAGCGCAATCATAAGAAGTGCTGAGTTCCGGTAGGGAGTATCTAAAAAAAGGTATCCCGCTGCCCCTCGACCTCTACCGTATTCCGACACGATGGGCGGTTTCCATTCGCCCGATAGCAGCTTTCGGTTGAAATCTTGTAGCTCGAAGTACTCTCTGACTAAGCCCAACGCTATGACGAGAACGACGGCATACAAGATTGCCAGTCCCCACCTACCACGAGCTCTCAAGACATGCCAGTAACGAAATTTCGCTTCTGAAATCGCAAGAGCTTTGTAGAGTTGATCGATTTCGGAATTCGATAGGTGTTCAGTCAGCAGATCTTCATCTTCCCCACGGTCGAACCAAATTTGGCGGCAGACGACGCACGCATCTAGTTCAATGAACTTCCCAAGAGTGACTGTGTAGACAACTAAGAAAGCCTTGCCACAGACAGGGCAGACTCTCTTGGATTGTTCGCTCGCCGCCGCGACCGAATCGAAGAATCTTCGAGATCGCACTGCAGGAATCTTTCTCTCAACTTCTCGAAAGGCAACAAGACGACCCTCGCATTGAGAGCAGCCGAAAACGCTCGGGCTCTCTGTTCTACGAAGGGTTGATTTGTCAGCAGGACACTGCATTTCGATCTCATGTTGCACGAGACAATTTTTGGGACTGAATGAGAAATTTACAAGCAACTAGTGCATCGAAGACGGCCCATTCGATTTCGAGGTTAAGAAAGCTAAATCGCGACGGCACCTGCATTGCTAATGTTCGATGCGAATCTTCATTTGTGCATTTGGAAGGTAACGAGATGAAAGCAGTTTTGGCTTTGATGGCGCTTTTGGGAACGATGTCGACGGAAGCGTCGGCGATGGAATTGTCGACTGTGAAATACGATGGGACGGTTCTTCAATACCGTTACGCGACCGGTGGTGGTTGTGAGAAGCACGTGCCTGTGGTTTCGGTGCCGAAGATCGAAATCGATCAGCGCCAAGGATATAAGATTGCAAAGCTTCAGCTTTCGATTGAAGACAAAACCGAAAGTGGTCGCGAAGATC
The DNA here is from genome assembly GCA_913776405.1 of Pseudobdellovibrionaceae bacterium. Lineage (GTDB taxonomy): Bacteria > Bdellovibrionota > Bdellovibrionia > Bdellovibrionales > JAMPXM01 > CAJYOV01. The sequence continues at coordinate 1,697 of CAJYOV010000642.1, read as the reverse complement.
GCTGCCGCGCCATCGTTTACGTAGATGGTCGTGAGACGCTCGAGTTTTTGATTCAGAAAACGCTGAAAGCGGAAGGTATCGATACGGAACAAGAGCCTGTGCGTGTTCTCGTTCAACTGCCAGCACTTGACGTGATGATGTAATCCTAGACCGAAGGTCTAGATTGTTGAGGCTCCGCGAAACCCGCTCTAGTAGCGGGTTTTTCGTTTCGGGTAAACGTTCCAACTTGGCGATCGGCCTAGTCTAGTTTCGCGTGCATAACCGTGCGGAGTCTCGATCTTCGGCTCGCAAACGAGAGAGTTGGACTAACCCAATTTGCTCGGAGCCGTGACAATAGAGAAGAGTCTTTAAGTAGCAGAATGCCTCTTCAAAGTCTCAACGTCGGAAGGATTCTGACGGCTCTACCGTAGCGCTTTTAAGAGCGCTCACTTTCGTTTGAGGTCGACATGGATGTCGCTTTGATCACGGCCCGCTTGCGCTCGCTTCTTTACTCGCTCGTTGCGCTCATGCTGGTCACAGCCTGTAATCAACAATCCCTTCAGAAAACAGAAGCCTTTCATAAAACGACAGCGTCTTGCGTAAGCACGGCCGTAGCGAAGCAGTATGTCGTACGATGGAAAGACGGCACGACGACGATTCACAAAAACACGACTGAAGAAGAACTTCTAAACGATGTCGTTCTGCCGAACGAATCTGAAATCGACATCGCTGAGCAAGATCAAAAGATCCGAATCGGCCCTCCGGCGAAGAATATGCTTCAGACAGAAGCCGTAACGACCGCTGAAGACAAGACGGACTGGGGCCAAGACCGAGTCGAAGCTTCGAGCGCATGGACGAGTGGGCAAATCGGAACTGGCGTTGTTGTTGCTGTCATCGATTCAGGCGTGCAGCGTACGCACCCGCAGTTGAAAAACGCGATTTACGTAAACCCTGGTGAATCAGGTCTCGACGATCAAGGTCGCGACAAATCATCAAACGGTGTCGATGATGACTCAAACGGGTTCGTCGATGACGTAAGTGGATATGACTTTGCGCTGAATTCGCCAAACGTCGGCGATACATCGGGGCACGGCACTCATGTCTCTGGCATCATTGCGGCCGACTCGACTCAAGGTCGAATCAAGGGCATCGCGCCCGGTGCTAAAATTCTTCCGCTTGATTTCATGGTCGATGGATCTGGAAATATCTCGGATGCGATTCGCGCGATGAACTACGCCGTCAGTCGTGGCGCGAAAGTCATTAACGCAAGCTGGGGAGGTGCGCCTTGTTCAGCAACGCTTCAAAAAGCGATCGACGATGCTGGACGACAAGGCGTTCTTTTCGTCGCAGCCTCTGGCAACTCGGGCGATGATTTGGACAGCTACCCTGAGTATCCGGCGGCCTTCAACGTGCCGACGCAGATCACAGTTGGCGCAAGCCTATACACCTCGCGCTCACCCACTGTTCCGAAGACCGAGAAAATGGCTGTCTTCTCAAATTACTCGTACGACCTTGTACACATCATGGCACCTGGCGTGGACATCGTGAGCACGTACCCCCAAAACACGACAGTTGAAATGGACGGTACGAGCATGGCCGCCCCATTCGTTTCGGGGGCTGCTGCGATTTTGTTCAGCGTTCGACCGAACGCCACACCTCTCGAGGTGAAAAACGCGCTCCTAAATTCCGCAGATAGCGGACCTTTCAAGGTGTCGAGC
>CAJYOV010000641.1 GCA_913776405.1 Pseudobdellovibrionaceae bacterium | reverse complement strand
GGCGCGGTCGTAATCGGCACTCTTCACAAACGCTTCGTCTTGACCGGTGAAGTGTTTCCGCGTGCAGTAGCGGCAATAGACCGAGCACGTGTCTGTCACCAAGAACAGAGCTCGATCTGGATATCTGTGGATCACTCGCGGCGCAGGGTTGTTGCGCTTCTCACCTAGGGGGTCGAGCATCGACTGGCGACCGGCCGAGAGCTCAGCACCCGTCGGCATCAAGATTCGGCGGATTGGATCGAGAGGGTTTGTGGCTGACGCCAAAGCTGCATAGTAAGGAGTCGACCGAATTTGGAAAACGCTGTCGCCTTCCGAGAAGCCGGCTTGCTCGTCTGCCGAAAGTCGAAACTGAATTTCAAACTGTGAGCGCGACTTCAGAGCGTTCCGAAGCTGCCAGCCCCAGTTCGTCCAATCTTTCTGCTCAACATCGGCCGGCTTCAAAGCCGGTGCAAACTTCAGCTTCACGTAAGACATCCTTCTCAACGATGCGCGCTTCATATCACGAGTTTGCCGACTACGGCAGACTCGATGCGCGCAATTTGCCCTAATTTGAGCTTTTCGGGCCGTCCATGGATTCGACAGTGCTAACTGCGCGAACTTAGGTGTGCGTTCTCAACCTGAGACAAACCCCCGTCACGCAAGCAAACACGCGTCGAACTTTCAGTCACCACTGCTTTTGAGGGATTTCAGACACTTACGAGTGCCAACGGCAGGCGCGCATCTTGGACTACAGAAAGGTAACCCAAAGAATGGGTTTTTGGAGGATCAGATGAAAACAGTAAGCAAACAGACAGTTCTGAAAGGTGCATTGTTAGCAGTTCTCGCCGCAAACATCTCGTGGCAGACGCAATCTACGTTCACGACCGATCTCGCGTCGGAACTTGCGACAGCGTCAGCGGCAAAATTACCACCGCCACCCCCAGCTGTTACGATTCGTACAGCGCCGACCTCTGTCAACGCAGCGAAAGCTGGTAACTCAGGGCCGAAGCCAGAAGCCGCAGCACGCGCCCAAGTCGCAACTGAACAAGTTAAACGCGACGAAGTGCTCTTGAAATTAGAAGCGTGCGGCAAAGAAGCTGTCGTTACGTTCTTTGAAGAAAAACAAGACGACGGCAAACCGTCGGTTCGTGGCCTCGTCAAAATCAATGGCCGCGATATCGGTGCAACTGATAAAGGCGTCACGCTCGCAAATTTCAAAAAGTCAGAAGCGAAACAAGATGCGTTCATGAAACTCTTCGCTGACGAAGCAGAAAAATCATGCGCAACTGACATCGCTGTCGATAAGACAAAAGAAATCGAAGAAGGCCAGCCGTCTGACGATTCAGCCGAGCGTGCAAAACGCCGCGCGGATCGTATCGCTCGCGGTCTTCGCAACTGCACGGGCGATGCTCAAGGTCGTGCGCTTAAGTCTGAAGACAAAATCGAATGTCACTTGGACCGTATCTCTACCGACGAAACTCAAGAAATCGACGATATGGATGACCGCGCTTCACGCCGTAAACGTTCAACAGCGAAGAGCCAATTCTCTGATTCTGTTGATTACATGGTTGGCGAAGTGTCAGCACTTCTCGCAAGCGACGATGCTGAAGACCGCCGCGACGGCAAAATGCTAAAGAAAGACCTCGAAGACGCTTTGAAAGATGCACGCGACAACGGTGTCGTTAGCCGTTCAGAAGTGTCGATCGCTCAGGCTCGCGTAAAGGCGCTCGAGACAGGTATGAACCTCGACGCTCGCACTGACTTCTACGCTCGCCAGGCGAATCAGATCGATCAGCAGATCTACCAAATTCGTCAGCAGCTTCCACAAGCGCAGATGCAGAGCCCGATGTACGCGCAAATGATGCAGCAACAGCTTCAGTCGCTTGATCAACAAAAACGTGCTCTTGCGACGAACTCAATGGCACAAGACTCGATGTACACGGCATACGCTGGCTTAAGAAATCAAGGCATCGTTCACGCAGAAGAGTACTCGACGTTCTCGCAAAGCTACGAAGACTTGATGCGCTCTTTGAGCGGCAACCAATCGCCAACACAAGTTGGCGGCGCTCCAGGCCAGCCGCTTCCAGGCACTTCAGTGATGCCATCTTCTGAAGCGACAACGTTCCGTAACAACCCGAACGGCAACAATCTCAATGTTCGCTCAGGCGGCTTTGCGACTCCAGCCTTCCCACGAATCTAAGTTTAAAAAGCGATTCTGATCTCAAACGGGGCTTAAG
>CAJYOV010000640.1 GCA_913776405.1 Pseudobdellovibrionaceae bacterium | reverse complement strand
GAACGTGCCTTAACCGTCGTAACCGAAACGACGTCTTTTAAAAACGACTTTGCCACCCAAAACTTCGTAGGACACTTTTGCAGCGGCAGCGTCTTTCACGTTGTGAAAGGGCGCTGTCGGTAAACCGTGACGCTCAAGCATCATCTTCTGCGTGAGGCGATCCTGAATTGCGCCCATCACTGCAGGCGACGGCGAGATCCGCGTGCCAGTCGAAGCAGACAGACGCGAAAGCAATTCGGCATCCATAAACTCGCTCTCAAACGTCACGACTGAGCAGTGTGGGAGAAATGCCTTGAGTGCACGTGCATCATCGACCGAGCCTTGATGCCAATCACTCACGACTTGAGCAGCTGGGTCTGTTTTTGAGGCCGAGTAAATCGAAACGGGAAGCCCTAGCCGATGGGCCTCTAGCGCCATCATCCTCGCGAGCTGGCCGCCACCCAAGATGCCAAACGGCCTAGTGGCTGATTTCGCAGTCGACTTCGCGCCCGGTTTGGCGCCCGACTTAACTATCGATTCTGCACCTGGCTTCGTAGCCGACTTCGCGCCCGTTTTCGCATCCGGTTTTTTCGCAGGCGAGCCAGGTCGTTTCGCGCGAGAAATCTTCCCGTTGGTGCTGCCGTTTGCGCCTGAGTTCGAAGCCGTCTTCGGTTCTCGTTTAGCCATGCTCAAACTTTGACTTCCGAAGCTCGGTGGGTCAAGACAAGGCCATCAAATGGAACAAAGTGCTGTAGAAACAAAGTCGAACCCGACGCCGCTCACGAACTCGACAGATCAGTCGCACCGATCAGCCTTAAGCTTGATCGAGCGTCCAATTCTTGGCGGCAAAATGAACTTCCCGGTTTGTTTGGCGCCAATGGTGGGTTTGAGTCACGTCGCTTTTCGTTTGATGCTGCGAGAGTATTTGCCTGCGAATGCGACAACGACGTGGGCAACAGAAATGCTCAATAGCCGCCGCATTCCGGGTGAAAACCTTCAGCGCACGCCAGAAACAATGCGCCATCCGAGCGAGACTGACCTCGTTCCACAGATCTTAGGCAACGAAGCAGAACCGATTCAAAAATCTTGCGCAAGACTTGAGCATGAGTGGGGCGCATCCGGAATTGACATTAACATGGGCTGCCCGGTTAAAAAGGCGCTGAGCCACAACTACGGTGTCGCCCTCATGGGTGATTCCGCGTACGCCGCTGAAGTTGTGCGCGTGACGGTGAAGAGCACATCGTTGCCGGTTTCAGTAAAACTCCGCGCCGGTCACCAGAATGATCTCGAGTACCTGACCAAATTTATCAAAGGACTCGAAGACGCTGGTGCATCTTGGGTCACTCTTCATCCCAGAACGACAGAACAGAAGCGCCGCGGTTCAGCGGATTGGTCGCAAATTCGATCGGTTCGTGAACAGGTGAAAATTCCTGTCATTGGAAACGGCGACATCCAAATCGTCGAAGACTTCGTGAAGATGCGCGAGCAAACCGGTTGCGACGCCGTGATGGTCGGCCGTGCACTCACCGCGAGACCATGGCTCTTGTGGCAAATCGGCGAGAAGTTGGGCTTTGCGCCACCGCCCGGTCGAGAAGGCCAGGTGGCGCCTCGCACGCCGGAAGAAGAAGGCCAAGAGTACGGCGCTTCTCTTCGCAGACTTGCTCGTTACATGGAAGAGCACTTCCCAGTTGAATTAGGCTTAAGAAAGTTTCGTTTCTACGTTCGCACGGGAGGTGCTTGGCTGATGTGGGGCCACGACCTTCACGCAAAAACGACGAACGTGAAAACGTGGGCCGAGCTTTACAGCCTGCTCGACGAATTTTTCAAACGCGAGCAGACCATGAGCGGTCGCACCGAGCTACGCCAATAGCGAGCCCGGGCGCTCATCGCGGGAACTCAGTTACCCAACATCGGATCGAGTTTGCCTTCGCGCTCGAGTGTCGCAAGGTCTGAGTAGCCGCCTACGAGTGTGTCGTTGATGAAGATTTGCGGCACCGTCATCATGCCGGTCTTTTGCTTCAGAGCTGTGAACTCGTCGTCTTTGTCGTCGAGCATGACTTCTTCGTAATTAACGCCTTTTGATTTAAAAAGCGACTTCGCGCGATCGCAATAAGGGCAGTACGTCTTCGAGTAGATCAAAACTTTCGCCATAATGGCTCCTTCAAATTTACGTTCGCTTGGCTTGCGCTACCTTCGGTTAAGTTTCTTGGGCCGCAGCTGGCGCCTCATTAACCTTGGGTCGGGTCGCCAGGAAGTCAACATGGCACGACTGGCGTACGCCCTCAAGAATCTCATCCGAGTGCGAAAGACGCTTCACATCCTCGAAGACAGCCTGAGCCTCATTATAGCGCCGACCGAGGCTCTTGAGCCACTGTTTGGCTCGGGCTGAGGCGAAGTGAGGCCCGCGTTCATTTTGGCTCATTTGAACATAGCGCTCGAACCACTCGAACGCCTCTGGCCATGTTCCGGGATCGCCACCTTTCAGTGCGCGGGCCAAAAACGGGTCAGATAAAAGACCGCGACCGATCATGATGTGGCGGCAGCCGCTGACCTCGCGAGCCCGCTGGGCGTCTTCAAGTGTCCAGATATCGCCATTCGCGATGACGGTCATCGAAACGGCTTCACGCATGCGAGCAATGAATTCCCAGTGAGCGGGCGGTCGGTAGCCCTCATCGCGTGTTCGAGCGTGAACGGTGAGCCACGAGGCGCCACCTTCTTCGGCCGCTTTTGCAATCTCCACGTGAAAAATTTTGTCCGAAAAGCCTAACCGCACTTTTGCGGAAACTGGTAGGTGCGCAGGCGTTGCCCGACGAACCGACGAGACCACGTCGAAAATGCGCTCTGGATTTTTCAAGAGTGTCGCACCGCCGTCGTGACGATTCACAGTTTTGGCTGGGCAGCCAAAGTTCAAGTCAATACCGAGCGCGCCTAGTTCAGCCGCGCGTGCCGCGTTTTCACCTAACGGCCCTGGCTGGCCGCCAAGAAGTTGCACGAGCACTGGCACACCTGAACGCGTGCGATCGGCGCTACGCAATTCCGGACAGTCTTTGAAAAATTCGGATTCGGGGAGAAGGCGATCTGTCACGCGGATGAACTCGGTGACACAAAGATCAACGCCGCCGATTTGCGTGAGCGTATCGCGCATCATCGCATCGACCACACCTTCCATCGGCGCGAGCATCACGCGGTCTTCAGGGCCATTCCAGAAAGAGGACCAGTCGCCTGGCAAGCGATCAAAACTCAATCTTTGCCTGCGAGTTTCAAAATCGTTTCGTATTCAGCCTTCGAAACTTGCTGAACCGAAAGGCGTTGGCCTTTTTGAAGAAGCGCCATGTTCTTGAGTGCCGGTACATCCTTCAACTCATTGAGTGGGAGCACGCGTTTGAACTTCAAGACGAACTTTACTTCCGCGCAAAACCAGATCGGGTGATCGTCTGACGCTTTCGGATCGTAGTAGTCGCTTTTAGAATCGAGCGCGGACGGATCCGGTTGGTTGGGCCGCACAACTTCGCCGAGCCCTGCAACTCCACTCGGCTCTGCGTTTGAGTGGTAAAACAAGATTTTGTCGCCCGGCTCCATCGCTTCCATCATGAAGTTGCGGGCGAGGTAATTGCGAACACCTGTCCAGAGCGTTTTC
>CAJYOV010000639.1 GCA_913776405.1 Pseudobdellovibrionaceae bacterium | reverse complement strand
GCGAGATTGGGATCTCGAAGGCCCTTTGGCCCATTCGCTCGCTCAAGAAAGTCGTCGATATTTTCAGTGGCGTGAAGAAAAACCGCCGCTGGCGTAAGTTCAAAAACAGTCATGCGAAGAGCTTAGGAAAAAAAAGAGGGAGCGTCATGCGCTCCCTGCGTGAGGCCCTAAATTAGGTCAAGCAGGCCCTTACTCGGATGCTGGCATGCGATCGCCTTCAGGCATCGCCATACTCGTTTTTGACTTATTCACTTTCTTTGCGACGTCGAAGCTATTTGAAAGCATCGCGGCAGACGCGGCTCTCCAATCGCCGAACATGCCTTTTTTGTCTTCAAGCTTCGTGATCCATTTCCACGTCAGCGCTTTCGTGTCGAAAATGCCCAAGTGAATGCGAACAACTTCCCCCGATTTGTATTGATCGGGCCCGCCTTCAACGATTGTGAATGCGAGATTGTAGTTACCCGTTTTCGCCGAAAGAGCTTTCACGTATTCGGCACGTGCTGAGGACTTACCTTGCTGTTCTTCTGCTGACATCTGATCAAGTGACTTCAAGATCTCAACGTATTTCGTACCCGTCTGCTTATTGATCTGCTCAACGGCTGGGCCGCCAGGAATTACGTTCTTACGACCGAACATGCCGGCCCAATTCTTAAGTGCCAACGCTTCGATGCTTTTGGCACCTTCTGTGCGATTTCCCTCGAAATCGGTCACAGGCATGATCACGATCTTACGATTTTGCAACTCAGGGCGGTGATAAACGACCTGTGGCTTTTGCGCGAGAAGAGAACAGCTAGTAAAAACGGTAGACGTAACGAGTGCAAACGCAAGTGTCCAGCGGCTAGCAAGAGTCATGAGCCTTCGGTCCTTTCAAAGGGCTGTCTTAACGACTTCACCGTCTTCACGGTCTTTCTCTTTATTGGATCAAGGGCTTTTGAATTTCGCAAAACGGCCGGAGGCCAGGGTTCCGAATTCGCGACTAGATCAGCGGAAGGTCTTGGTTAAATCAAGTTTATCGACGAATCGGTGGGCGATATCGAGTGGCGTGATTGAGCCGTGCGTTTGATCGATGGTTCGATACATCTCTGCAAGGCGTCTGACTCTGTTGAGAGCGAGCGATTCACTCATAAGAATCAGAACGTGCGATAAGAGAACGAGACTGTAACCGCGTGGCAGCGTCATTCCCGCTTCGAACCGAATGCCCCAGAGTTCATCGATAATCTCGAAATAGCAGTTCGCGCTCTCTTCGATCTGAATGCGGTATTTCTTCAGGCTGTCTAATGTCTCGCCCCCGCCACGAAGGCCAGCAGCTTGTAGCATTCGAACGAGATAGTAGGGATAAAACGGATCGTTCGAGAGCTTCACGTTGAGAAGGCTCGCGATCCACTCGTCTGCCGCTTTGACTTCCGATTGATCGAGAATGGTTACAACAGAAACCGCGTCTAGCTCTACCGCTTGAGCATTCTCTTTCACGGATCGAACGTAATCGTCGAGCTCACGCCGAATTGAGACGAACTCCTGGTCGGCAATTTCGAGTAAACCGGCTATGCGACTAAAGCGGCGACGAATTTTCTGCGATGCGAGGTCGCCTGCCTTGTATCCGAGATCATGTTCAATCTCGGCCCAGGCATGCTGTAGAATTGTGCGGATCTGAATCTCGAAGCGGAAGGTTGGATCGTCTTTTAAGAAACAGATGTAGTGAAGTGAGCGATAACCGAATCGATCGTGCTCCGCCATGTTCATTTTATTCGTCGAGTTTTGGTAATCGATCCCGAACGAGCGTTCGATCAACGAAGCGATCTCTTCGACATTGTCCTCGAAAAAAGTCACAACGCGGACGCCGACAAGATCGGTCACATCCCAGAGCGAGGCATAGGTTTTGTCTGGTCGGTTCAACTTACGTGCAAGGCTCGTTTCACCTTTCACGCGGCTCGAAAGCCCCTGAAAACTGACGCCTGACTCTTCGAGGGCTCGCGTGACTTCACGCACGATTTGGACCCGCTTGCCCTCGAGTTCGTATTTCTTAAGCTGATAGAGCTGGAGCCGTGGATCTTGTGTCACCGACTCTCTTTATCGATCAGCTTCAGCCGCTCGTCAAAGCCAGGATGTGTTGAAAGAAACGATGGCAGGCGACCGTACTTACCCTCGGTTGCTTTCTTGAGCTTCTCAAAACTTTTGCGCAAGGGCACGAGACCGATTTTAAGCTCGAT
>CAJYOV010000638.1 GCA_913776405.1 Pseudobdellovibrionaceae bacterium | reverse complement strand
ATTACGCTTCTCAGCGGCCCGAACCTGTCTACATCGCCCGTGTCTTGTGCATTTGCTCTCTCGCGAAACATTCCACAGATCGAGGGCTTAGAACCTCACCTAGCGCCCCCGGCCGAACCGGCAAAGGGGGGCCCGCGCGGTCTCCCGGTGAGGAGCCCCACGCTCCGTCATAGCTGATAAGTATAAGAATAAGCGAAAAGATGAGGCTATTTGATTGAGACTTTTTACCGTTTCGATTCGAGTGCCACGACGAAATATGTGGTGTGATTAAAAAAGAAGGGCACACAATTGATATCCATCATAACTGAAATTCCTACACACTTTGTTACCCACAGTGAGATAATAGGAATATTAACAAATAATTATCATGAATTATCTATTTGTTATGAACTAAACATATTATAAATTAATAAATTTTTAGAACTTTCAGTTCAGAAGTCAAAGACTTCCAAAAAAAAAAAACTTCCCATAATGTTTAGCATGGTGCATCTGAATAAAAAGCCTTTTTATATTTTAACTCAATATTTCAAAAGTTTATCCTTAACTTTACACTTTCAACTTGATCCTTCGAAAGCTTTAGTCATATCTTCAAGCTTTTAACTCAAACCACAAAGCCCATGTATTCAAAATATCAACTTATTAACTATAATATTCCTTCCGTTCCAAAAATAAGTTTATTTTTCATTTATCCCACACATATCAATAAAAAACCAAAAAAAAACTGGAACACCCTCACTTCATCAAATCCAAATACAATTATTCTCCACTTATCTACTCATAATGCATTTAACCTCTATTTTTACAAACTCCGACGTAATGATTGCTGAAAACTGAACTTATTTTGAGACAAACGGGAGAGGCAAATAGGACAGAGGGAGTATCAAAACTTTCTACTCAAAATACTAAGCGTCGAAATCAACATCAATATATTATTTCACCTAAAACTAGTTGAATAGTCCTAAATCCAACCGATAAAGAACAATTTCCCCTGCCAATGAGAGATCATGGGGAAAATGGCTTACAAAGGAGGGAGGAGGATGAGTGAGGGAGATCATAGCGCAGGGGGTAGTGGAGGGATATTAGAGTTGTTTATTAAGCTCTGGTATCCCTTCTTACTATAAAGTTATAACACACTAAGTGCAATTAAGATCCTAAAGCTCAAACCTCATTGTGCCATGTCATCATTAATTCTCAGTCATTGGATCAGCAGATTTGATCATCTTTAAACCGTTGGATGAAAAAACACAGCCCAATCCATCTCGCATAGTCACCACGGGAGGCCCATCTAATTTGATTGTGGCCCAATTCAATAGTGATGGATTTTTATACCACTTCAATTTACCAAATGCAACCACGAATCTCAACAAAATATCCCGTTGCAACGCGCGGGGTTTCAACTAGTTTCACTTAAAGGAGGAGGTGTGATGCTCGGGTTCGAACCTGAGAGGGCGTACATACAGCTCGTCAACTTGCTTAGCCAATCGAGCAAGCGCTCGTCTACATTTGTCTACATTTTGCTGGTATTCCGTTGGTTGTTTCTGTTGATTGGAGCAAGGAGCCAAGCATCAGAGAGGGAAAGTGTTAAGACTCTCGATTGGAACAAGGAGCCGAGCAGGGAGGGGATGAGTAAAGGCTTAGTCTCAAAGGGATATATAAGGTTCGCTCGTTTCTTCCCTCATGAATATTAGCGAAAGAGGTACTCTCCATTTGTCCATGGTTGTATGAAAAATAAGTTTTTATATGGTATAGAAAGGTTTTTTTCCCCTCATTGTCGTGTAAGTGATATTACGTTTTTCTAACTTTTGCTTCAATGTGCCCGCCTTTGTACCTTTAAAATAATGGGATACAACCACTATTTAATGGGACAAAACCATGGATTATCTTCTACTTCATCCGTCCCAAAATAAAAAAAAAGTAGTACAGTATGTGACACGGACGCCGTCGTAGGACACTTCGACACGGTGCCCGTCACCCGAGCTCGATCGCCACCGGTGTTCTATCCATGACTTCGGAGATCGATCTGCACTGCTGGAGATTGATCCGCGAGGCTGGAGCTCAATGAACGACTTCGGAGCTCGATTTTGTGATGCAAAGATCAATCTGCGTCGTAGGCACTCGATCCAATTCGCAACATCAAAAATCCATCCGCGCCCGCTGGAGATCGACCCATGTCACTGGAGATCAATGCGTGCTGCTTGAGATCGATCCATGCCGCTAGTGCTCCAGAGGAGGAGGAGGAGGAGGAGGGGTGGCACAGCGGCCGGAGGGAGATGAGGAGAGGTGTGGCGTTTAGAGAAGGAGAAGGGGCCTTCCGCCGCAAATCCCGCAGAGCAGCTCGACTCGATGCTAGGAAAAGTGAAAGCCTGGCGCGAGGCGGGCCTCACTGTTTTGATCTCTGCCGGAACACAAGCGCAGACGCAGCGTTTAGGTGCCTTATTTGAAAGAGGCGATCTTCATTTTAAAACGCTGACAGAAGACGATTACAACGTTGCAACTTGGGTTGAAGAGCAACTTCAGAACCCAAAATTGCTTCACATCATTCCGCGCACGATTTCAGAGAGCTTACGAATCACTGAAGAAGGCCTTCTCTTTTTAAGAGACGAAGACTTCTTCGGAAAGAAACAGCGTCGGCAGACTTATAAAAATAAAGGCACGCTTGCTGATCGTACGCACACCTTAAGTTTCAGTGATCTGAATCCAGGTGATGCCGTCGTTCACATCCTTCACGGCATCGGTCGCTACGAAGGTCTGAAAGTGATGCCAATCGGTGGCGTCGACGCTGAGTTCATCACGGTCGCTTACAAAGACGGCGACAAACTTTACTTACCGATTTACCGAATCAATCAGATTCAGAAGTACACAGGTCCTGCAGGCGAAGGCCTCATGGATAAACTCGGTGGTACGCAGTGGAACAAAGTCAAAAGCCGTGTTCGCAATCACCTTCGCGAAATCGCTGGCGACCTCCTCGTTCTCTACGCAAAACGAAGCCAAGTTCGCCGCGAACCATTCCCACACAACGATGCGGATTTTGCGCAGTTTGAAGCCGCCTTCCCTTACGATGAAACAGATGATCAGTTAAAAGCTGTCGACGACATCGTTGCCGACATGACAAGCGATAAGCCGATGGACCGATTGGTCTGCGGTGACGTGGGTTTCGGTAAGACAGAAGTCGCCATGCGTGCGGCTTTCAAAGCCATCGAAGGCAAGCGCCAGGTCGCGGTCCTCGCGCCAACAACCGTTCTTAGCTTTCAACACTTAGAGACGTTTCAAAAACGTTTCAAAGATTGGCCCGTAACGATTCGCGCTCTCAACCGTTTTGTTCCGACGGCTGAAGCGAAGAAGACGGTAGAAGAGCTCAAGCTTGGGCAAGTTGATATCATCGTCGGCACTCACCGCATCTTGAGTAAAGATGTCGGCTTCAAAGATCTTGGCCTCATGATCATCGATGAAGAACAGCGTTTCGGCGTCACACACAAAGAGCGTATTAAACAGTTCAAGACCGCAGTCGATACACTCACACTTTCTGCGACACCGATTCCACGTACGCTGAATATGTCTCTCGTCGGCATGCGCGATCTCTCGATCATCAACACGCCGCCTGTTGATCGACTTCCAACGCGTACGTTCGTAACGAAGTTCGACAAAGAAACGATCGGGAAAGCGATCACAGCTGAAATTCAGCGTGGTGGCCAAGTCTTCTTCCTTCACAACCGCGTTCAGTCGATTTACTCGGTTGCTGACGAAATTCGACAGATTGTTCCGGAAGCGCGCGTGCGTGTCGGTCACGGTCAGATGGATGAAAACGAGCTCGAACAAGTGATGGTCGCGTTCTACCATCACCAGATCGATGTCTTTGTCTGCACGACCATCATCGAAGCCGGTATCGATAACCCACGTGCGAATACAATGTTCATCGATAACGCGCATCAATTCGGTCTCTCGCAGCTGTATCAATTGAGAGGTCGTGTCGGTCGCTCGAAAGAACGGGCTTATTGCTATCTCTTAATCCCGCCGAACAAACGCATAGAATCCGACGCGCAAGAGCGCCTGAAGATCATCCAAGAGAATACAGAGCTTGGCTCAGGTATCCGCATCGCGCACCACGATCTCGAACTTCGCGGTGCTGGAAATTTATTGGGTGAAGATCAATCAGGAAGCATCGATGCCGTCGGTTACGAGATGTATCTCGAACTTCTTGAAGACGCGATTAAGGAACTGAAAGGCGAACCGATCGAAGAAAAAATCGAGCCAGATATCAACGTTAGAATCCCAGCTTTGATTCCGGAATCGTATATCCCCGATATCCGCATTCGTCTTTCTTACTACAAAGCGCTCTCGAAGATCTCGTCACCAAACGACGTGGACCGCATCGAAGAAGAGCTCACCGATCAATTCGGTAAACTTCCTGAACAGGTGCTGAACCTCATGGGCCTCATGCTCATTCGTCATCACTGTAAGATGCTCGGCATCCGCGATCTTTCATCAGGCCCAAAAACAATTTCACTCGCGTTCACAGAGAAGACACCACTGCCACCTCAGCGCGTCGTCCAACTCGCTCAACAAGATCCAAAGAAGTATTCCCTCACGCCAGACATGCGTCTCAACATCCGCCTAAATGCCATCGCATGGCCCAACATCTACGAAGAGATGCTAAACCTCGAAAAACTCCGCGACCCCAACATCCCAATGGTCGGCGACTCCGCAAAAAAACCCTCCGCCCCCATCCGCCCCAACCGCAAACGCTAGAAGGTGCCAGGCTCCTTTTTGAAACCCGGCGCGTTAGCCGAGAGTCTTCTACTGCACGCGTTTGACCGTATAGCCGTCTTTTTCAAGACGGCGGATCAAGGAGTCACGGTCGTCTTCTAGGTGGAGCACTCCCACCGCGACGAACACGTTTGAGAATGTGTCGAAGCTTCGCTTAAGGCTCTTCACCCATTCTTCGTTTCGAGATTCGAGCAAACACTTGTGAAGCTTCGGCGTTAGGTTTTGACCGGCTTTACGAATGCGGGCGGCCGAGCCAGATCTGTAGGCATTGACTGTCTCTTGCATGACACCCAAAGTTTCCTGCTGCTGATCGCCCGTCGAGACCGCGGAATGTTTGCCCTCAATGAATTTCCGAAGCTGTTGCAGATATTTGTCATCGCTAAAGCGGAAACACTGGAGCGCCTCGCCCGCCATTCGTGGACTATCGAGAAAGCTCACGGTCTTTCCGCTTGAAATAGCAAGATCTAGAAGCTGAACGTCGAGCGACTGAAGGCTTTCGGAAGCGAGATTAGAATTTGGCTTTGCCGCTGCTTGAACCGTCGAAAGATCTACCTGGGTAAGCGGATAGATTTCTGTTGCAGTGGAGAATTTCACGAGTGTCTGCAGCAGCTCTTTGTCTGCTTTTGGATACTTAGATTGAAGCCTCTGAATTAGCAGATCGAGATCTTTTTCTGAGAGAACATCTCGCAGATCTTTCGCGTGTCTGCGCCCGTCAAATTCCGAGAGCGCGGTTGCGTTTCGATAATCAAATTCGCCAACATAGAGGCGCGCATTTTCAAAGGCCGTCAGGACAGAAGCTGGTAGCTCTGAAACGGCAACACCGAAATGGACCGTTCCGAAAAGGAATGAGCGATCGCCGCTTTTTGAAACTTCATAAAGAAATGTCGCAGGTAATTTTGGAACCGCGTTTGTCTGAGGCGGATCGACGTGCTTACTCTGCGAGTTTTCGTTCGGCGTCTGACTCGAAGTTTTCAATGGCTTCGAAGCACAACCACTAACTAGAGAAACAGCGACGATACCAAAGAACAATTTTTGAATGAGCACTCGAGACTTCCTTTTCAGCTTTCCTCGCGTTTAAGCACGTGCGTCTGAAAGTGTCATCATTTTGCACACCCTGGCGATCGTCACGAACTTGAAGAAATCGGCACGGGCTTGGCGAACTCTCACAAACCTCTTCTCTCCACTCTTCGATAATCTTGGAGTTGAGGGAGGCTGTTATGCACATTGTTCTCGGCGCTACAGGTCACGTTGGTTCAGCACTCGCAAAATCTCTTTTGGATAAGGCTCAGTCGGTCACGGTCGTTACACATGACCAATCGAAAGTGGCTGATTGGATTCAAGCGGGCGCGAAGGCTGCGGTTTGCGATATTCACGATGTGAAGACTCTCCACACGGTTTTCAACACCGGCTCGAAACTGTTCTTACTCAATCCGCCGGCGCCACCCTCGACGGACACCGTTAAAGAAGAGAAGCGATCGCTCGCTTGTATCTTGAAAGCGCTCGAAGGTTCATCCATTCGTAAGGTTGTGGGCGAGTCGACGTACGGAGCGCAACCCGGCTCGAGTCAGGGCGATCTCAATGTTCTCTTCAAAATGGAGAAGCATCTTCGCGATCAAGGTTACGCAAACAGCATTCTCCGCGCGGCTTATTACATGAGTAACTGGGACTTCAGTCTTCAATCCGCGATGGAAGAAGGCGTGATTTACTCGCTTTATCCAGAAGACTTCAAACTCCCGATGGTTGCACCCGATGATCTCGGAGGTTACGCCTCAGAACTTATGCTTGAGTCGAACGACTCGAATCGCATGATTTATGTCGAAGGGCCTGAGCGCTACACGCCAGCGGATGTCGCACAAGCGTTCGCTAAAGCCTCGAATATGAAAGTGAGGGTCGAAACAATACCTGAAAATAAATGGATCCCTTATCTGCAAGAGCATGGCTTCTGTGAAAAAGCTGCGAAGTCGATGTCCGAGATGACAAAAGCAACGCTAGAGGGCCGGTTCCCTGAATCAGGCTTTTACAAAGGCAGCATTACGCTCGACGAGTACATCGAAGATCTCGTTGCGACAGCTGCAGCCGATGGAAAGCGCAGGCCCAAAATTAAAACTTTGGAAGACACGCTTTAATTCGTTTTCACGTTGAAAGGCAGGACTCTACCGAGGTCCGACTGGACCTCGCGGTTTCACCCGAAAGCAGCTCTGGTTGCTAAACTAAGAGCACATGCAATTGGGTCAAAAGACGCTTTCACTTCTTGTCGCCATCACTGTAGCGACCGCGCCTTCTTTTTCGTTCGCGAAGAAGACTGCCGGCGCTTCGAAGGCGTCTGAAAAATCGTCGGTGAAGACAGCATCAAAGCTAAAACCGTTTGATCCGAACGAGCCCGCTCTCTCGTCCGATGATGAAAAACTCATTGCTGAAATGCCTCTGAAAACAAAGATCGGCCAAATGCTGTTTCTAGGTTTTACGGGGACAACGGTGAACGAGACTCTAAAGAAAGTTGTTCCCGCGCTGAAGCCGGGTGCCATTGTCTT
Organism: Pseudobdellovibrionaceae bacterium; assembly: GCA_913776405.1. Lineage (GTDB taxonomy): Bacteria > Bdellovibrionota > Bdellovibrionia > Bdellovibrionales > JAMPXM01 > CAJYOV01. The sequence continues at coordinate 2,705 of CAJYOV010000638.1, read as the reverse complement.
GTTCGGTCGCAATATCAAGAGCGCTCCGCAAGTAGCGGAACTCAATCGCGCCGTGCAAGAAGTCTCTCTGAAGTCGACGGGTCTCCCACTGCTCATCGCTGTTGATCAAGAGGGCGGAAACGTCATCCGAATCAAAACTCGTTATCCGCTTCCGAGTGCTCTCGCTTTCGGAAAGTCAGAAGACGCAGATCTTGTTGAGAGAGCAGGTTCATCGACGGGTCGACTGCTGAAAGTCCTCGGCTTCAACATGAACTTAGCGCCGGTCCTCGATGTTGCAGACCCGAAAACTGGCAAGTTCCTAGGGACTCGCTCGTTCGGCAATGAGCCGAAGCTTGTTGCCAATATGGGTGCGGCTTTCTCTCGTGGACTTCAATCAGCTGAGATCATGCCGACATCAAAACACTTTCCGGGTCACGGCGGCGTAGATGGAGATTCGCACTTAAAGATGCCATCGAAGATGGCGACGATAGCCGAGCTCGAAAAGAAGGATCTCGTGCCTTTCGAGTCGATGGACAAATCGTCCAAGCGGCCATGGGCGGTGATGCTTGCACATATCGCATTTCCTGAGATTGATCCATCAGGTGCACCGGCCTCCTTCTCGAAGCCGATCGTGACAGACCTTCTCCGTAAGAAACTAGGCTTCGAGGGTGTTGTCATTACGGATGATATTCAAATGGCTGGTGCAGGCCCCGTACCGGATATCAAAGAACGCTCGATTCGCGCTGTCGAAGCGGGTGTCGACATGATCATGATCACTTGGAATCGCAAGATGCAGGCGCAAGTCGGCCAAGCGATTGAAGCTGCGGTAAAGTCTGGCCGTCTTTCTGAAGAACGGATCAACGAATCTCTTCGCCGAATCATCAACGCAAAGCGGGCATACGCGCTTAGCCCCGAAAACAAAGCCTCAGATGAAGAGTTACGATTGGCGTTGAAGTCCGACGAGTTCAAGAAGCTCGCTGAAGAAACACTGTTGTCAGCTTTTAAAAAAACGCCGACGAAGAAAGAGAAAGCATTCTCAGACTTCCAAACCGATCGCCCGGTGATGGTGTTTTCGGCGAATCAGAGATTCGTCACGACGTTCAAAGATGCGATCGCCGAACAGAACGAACTGCGCCAAGTGCGTGCGTTCACGCTTTCATCAAACATGTCTTTCGACATCGATCGCGTCATGCGCGCAAATCCTGATGCGACTGGTGTCTACTACGCTTCGGGCGCGCAGATCGCGCGACTCGCTGGCAAAATTAGTGACGATGTCGCCGAACGTATTCTTTTAGTGACTGCGGAAGCGCCGAGCTTGATTCCAAACGCTGAGACCTTCAAAGCGATTGCAGAGACCTACTACCGTCATCCAGACCTCGGGCAGTTCATCGCGAACCGCTACTTCGGCGACGGCACCGAACTTCGTGGCCCTGCGAGCACAAAAAAGTCGAAGCCGTCTGCGAAAAAGAAATCTGCACGCCTCGCTGCCAGCGCAGACGCGGTTGCGCTTTAACGCACGTCTTCTTCAACTTGAAGAAAACGTGCGTCATTCTCGGCCGACACTCACGCTCGTAATCAATAGCAAAGACTTTAAGAGTTTTCAGCGGGATTTAATTAATCTCAATCTGCCCGACGATTGGAAGCTTCACGCGAGCCGCGCCGATTGTGTTTTTCGCAAGATCGAAATCGAATTCGAAGCTCGTTGCGTTCTCCCACGAGAGAGCGCGGAACTCATCTTCTGTAAGTTCAGACGGAACCGAAACGATACGGCCGCGGTAAGTTTCCTTCGCGCTGGAAACCGCGATGCGATCGAGCCTCAAGGCTTGGATCTTCAATCCATTTACGAGTTGAGCCACGTAAATTTCAGTGTCGTTTTCTCTTGATGCTAGAAGCGCAGGAAGCGCCAATACATGAACGAGAAGCGGGCTTGGCGGCGTGACGATGATCGCTCGGGTCTTCGCCTCTGGACGTGTGCCAGCCTTTGCAGATTCAAGCGTAAGCGCGTTTCCAGAAGCGAGGGTCTTTCGGTAATTGCCCTTCGCTTCGTCGCGCTCGCAGCACGATTCAAAAGCGAAGTCCTGCGTGCCAGACAAGAGACCGAGATCAATTGAAGACGCTTGAATTGAAAAGTGGATTTTGCCAACAACGGGAATCTTCGCTTCGAGCGACGTGTGGGCGATGAGCTTAGTTGTGGGCTTTGATTGATCGCTCGAGCTCGCGCCAGGAGGCGACGCCTCGAAGTGGTAGCTTAAAACGACAGAAGCCGTAAAAAACGGCTTCTTAATCGTAAACGTTATGTCGTTTGGGAGCTCACTTTTTTCGGCGCCGACAGCACCAGAAGTGTTGTCAGAAGCTAACGGCGAAAGTGTCAGCCACTTCAGCCGTTTCGCCATTAGTGAACCGTTGTTTGATTAGCGATCGCAACTTCGCGGCGAACCGCTGCGCGAACGAGTTTCTTATGCGCTTTTTCGAGCTCTTCCGGTGTCGCATCGAACTTCGCGAGAACGGCTTCTGCCTTTTTCACGGCTTCGTCGATACGTGGCACGTTCAGATCTTCCGTGCGCTCAGCTGTTTCGGCGAGAATGTTCACGCCGAGGGGGCTCACTTGTGCGTAACCCCAGCTAACCGCGACCGAGTGCAGAGAAGATTCACCCTTCAAACGGTACTTCAAGATACCCGTTTGGAGGATCGTCATCATCGGCGCATGGCCTGGAAGAATGTTGAGC
>CAJYOV010000637.1 GCA_913776405.1 Pseudobdellovibrionaceae bacterium | reverse complement strand
GATCATCTCTTGAATGAGATCTATGTGACGTCGCAGAATCATGGCTACTGCGTCGACGGATCGAGCCTTCCTAGCAATGCGCGCGTCACGCACGAGAACCTCAACGATAAAACGGTTGAAGGAATCGAGTGCAAAGAGAAAAAATGTTTCAGCGTACAGTATCACCCCGAAAGTCACCCCGGTCCGCATGACGCCCGGAAACTTTTCGACTTCTTCTTGAACGGACTCTACGGAATGTTTGACGAACTTATCGACCGATTAACAGTTTTCTTCACCGGCGATCGCTTCCGCGACGACGTGGCTAAAGCGAAGAAGGAATTCTTCGACGAAGCCGGTGTCATGGATGAAGAGAACGAAGCTTTCGAGATGCGCATGACGCAATTCTTGGAATGGTACCTTTTCACGCGTCGTCTAACTGAAATCGGCATGACTCCGGCTCAGTACGCCCTTCAACTCGAAGACTTCGAGATGACTTCAGAAGAGCGACCTGCTTTCGAAAACTTGGCGGTCACTCGCCACAGCCTGTTTGAATTCCTGAAGGTTCGCGGTGACGACATTCACATTCGCGACCTTTTTCTCGACAAGAAGATGGTCATTCACGGTTCGATCATTCGTATCGGTTTCAATCGCGACGAAATTTTCGATGCGCGCCTAATTCCAGAAGGTGAGAATTATCACTTCTCTCGCGCATTTGCTTTTCACCCGAGTGAAGCGTCGAAATACATCATGGGTGAAATCAAGAAGCTTCGTAAGTCCGGCGATCTCGACGAGCGAGAAGCCTTCATGCTGAGGCTTCTCAAGATGCGCTACAAGTACGAGCAGTACCGCCACTTGAAATTAGACTACGTTTACACGAACGAGAAAAAAGTAAGATTCTAATCAGAGGCCGCAAGGCCTCTTTTTTTGCGTGCGGGGTAAACTCCGCCGCAGGCGAAGGACAAGAGCATGGCGCGTATTGAAAGTTTGAAGAAGGTTCTGATTCTCGGTAGCGGTCCCATCGTCATCGGTCAGGCCGCCGAATTCGATTACTCGGGCACGCAAGCTTGCAAAGCGCTCATGCAGGAGGGGCTCGAAGTCATTCTCATCAACTCGAATCCCGCAACGATCATGACGGATCCAGATCTAGCGACTCGGGTCTATATCGAGCCTCTCACGGTCCCCTTCGTCGAGAAAATCCTCGAGAAAGAAAAGCCTGATGCCGTCATTCCGACTCTCGGCGGCCAAACCGCTCTGAACTTAGCGCTTGAACTTGAGAAGGCGGGCATTCTCAAGCGACTCGGCGTGAAACTTCTGGGCGCCGATCCTACAGTCATTCGCGCTGCGGAAGATCGCGAAATCTTTCGCTCCATCCTCGATGAAGTCGGCGCCAAGTACCCAAAATCTGAAATGGTTCGTTCGTTCGAGCAGGGCCGTGAAGTTGCAGGTCGCTTGGGCTATCCACTCATTCTCCGCCCCAACTACACGCTCGGCGGCGGGGGTGGCGGTGTCGCCTACACGCCGGAAGAATATGAGCTCATGATTCTGAAAGGTTTGGCAGAGAGCCCGACGTCGGAAGTCCTCGTCGAAGAAAGCATTCTCGGTTGGAAAGAGTTCGAGCTCGAAGTCATGCGAGATAAGGACGGCACCTTCGTCATCATCTGTACGATCGAGAACTTCGATCCGTGCGGTGTACACACGGGTGATTCGATCACGGTTGCGCCGATCCAAACTTTGACGGATCGACAGTATCAAGAGATGCGCGATGAAGCGCGTAAGATTGTAAACAAAGTGGGTCTCCAGACGGGCGGCGCCAACGTTCAGTTTGCGGTGCACCCAACAACGGGTGAGCGCGTTGTCATCGAAATGAACCCACGCGTGTCGCGTTCATCGGCGCTCGCGTCGAAAGCGACGGGTTTCCCGATTGCCAAGATCGCAGCTCTTCTCGCGATCGGTTACACACTCGACGAAATCAGAAACGACATCACAAAGACGACGCCGTCTTGCTATGAGCCGGCGCTCGATTATGTCGTCACGAAAATCCCGCGCTTCGCCTTCGAAAAGTTCCCGGGCTCAAGCGATCTTCTCACGACGATGATGAAATCTGTGGGCGAAGTCATGGGCATCGGTCGTACCTTCAAAGAGTCGTTTCACAAAGCCGTCTCATCTCTCGAAGGTGCTGACGAAGGTTTCTATCCTGTAACGCTTGATGAAAAGCTTCTCGCGATTCCAAACAGCAAACGCATTTTCCACATCGCTCAAGCGTTACGCCAGGGTTGGTCCGTCGAGAAGCTCGAACAAATCACGCAAATCGCGCCTTGGTTCCTGGAGCAATTCAAGGAGATCATCGATTTCGAGAGCGAAATAGCGAAACCCCAATCTCTGGATCCCAAGACGCTCCTTCGTGCAAAGCGACTCGGGTTTTCCGATCACGCGATAGCGCGCCTGCGAGAAACGAGCGACGCAACCATTCGAGCCCAACGGTGGCAAGAAAAGATCCTCCCGGGCTTCTCTCAAGTCGACACATGCGCAGGCGAATTCGCATCCGAAACGCCTTATTACTACTCAAGCTACTGGGCCACACCGGAAGCGCTGGTCAAACACGGTAAGAATTCGGTGGTCATTCTTGGCAGCGGTCCAAACCGTATTGGCCAGGGTGTTGAGTTCGATTATTCGTGCGTGCGATGTGTGAAACGCTTCCGCAAAGAAGGCTGGCACGTAACCATGATCAACTCGAACCCCGAAACGGTTTCGACAGACTACGATACGAGCGACGCTCTCTACTTTGAGCCTCTGACAAAAGAATCTGTCCTTGAGATTTTACGACACACACAACCGAATGGTTTTGTTGCGCAGCTTGGTGGCCAGACTCCGATCAATCTCGCCGCTTCACTCGTAAAAGAGGGCTTTAATCTTCTTGGCTCGTCTCTTGATTCGATCGACCTTGCAGAGGATCGCGGCCAATTCTCGAAAGTGTGCCGGGAACTTGATTTCAAAATTCCAGCGAGTGGAATGGCGAAAGATGTGGATGAGGCTGTCGCCATCGCTGAGGGCATCGGCTACCCGATCATTTGTCGACCAAGCTACGTTCTCGGCGGTCGTCGCATGGAAGTGGTCGAGAGTACAGATGAGCTTAAGAGTTATTTCGAGCGCCACGGCTCCTTCATTTCTGAAGACGCTCCGTGCTTGATGGATCAATTCTTGGCGGGCGCGCTTGAGGTCGACGTCGATCTCGTGCGCGGTCAAGACTGGACCGTTGTCGGCGGAATCGTCGAGCACATTGAAGCTGCTGGCGTTCACTCAGGCGATTCGATGGGGGTTCTGCCGCCACAACGTTTGAAACCAGAGACAACAGACAAGATCGAAGAGTTGAGTGTGAAGCTCGCTGAGCGTATCAACACGATAGGGCACTTGAACCTACAGCTTGCCGTCAAAAACGATGAAGTCTACATGCTCGAAGCGAACCCACGCAGCTCGCGCTCTGTTCCATTCGTGAGCAAAGCCTCTCGTATTCCTCTTGTAGATCTCGGGGTCTTTGCAATGTTGGGTCGCGCAGCTAAAGACGTGAAGCCGGAGCAATACAATTGGCGCAACCTCTCCCAAGTGAGCGTTAAAGGAGTCGTGTTCCCTTTCAAGAAGTTCGCTGATTCTGACTCGATTCTCGGACCGGAGATGAAGTCGACCGGCGAAAGCATGGGCCGGGGTCATGATTACTCCGAAGCTTTACTAAAGGCGTCGATCTCATCGCACATGAATTTGCCTGCGAAGGGCGAGATCTTTTTATCACTTCGAGATAAAGACAAAGACGAGCTGTTACCGCTCGTTAGGGCTTTGGTCGAGATGGGTTACACACTTTCTGCAACCTACGGTACGGCGAAGTTTTTGTATGACAGTGGCGTCGACTGCATTCCGGTCAAGAAAGTCCACGAAGGTCGGCCGAACTGTGTCGATCGAATTCGCACGGGGAAAGTCGCGTTCGTCATCAACACGACTTCAGGCCGGCGCGCGATTGAAGCAAGCTTCGACATTCGCCGCAGTTGTATCGACTTTGCCGTCCCTTGCATCACCGAGTCGCATGCGGCCGAGGCACTCTTAACGGCGCTCCGCATGCAGCGTTCAAAAGAGTTTACGGTTTCGGCTCTCGAAAAAATGATTTAAGATTTCGGTACGCTAAAGAAATTGCGCTGCAGTTAAGTTGGCTAAATGACTTTGGCCAAACCAAGTTAGCCACTCGATTCGCAAAGTGAAGCTAACCAATTGCTTTGCAATGACGGTACGTCAGGCGCCATGCGCTTTACGTTCTGAACGTACTGAAGTGAACCACGGAGGGTTCTGGTGAAATCGCTAGGTCGTTTCTCAATTTTTGTCTTCATGTTCCTTCTTGCTTTTACGTCGGCTCAGTTTGTCCAAGGGGCGCCAAAACCAATCGTGATCGGTTTCATACCTGGCGAAAATCCCGACGTTCTCAAAGAGCACGGTCAAGGCATTGCGAGCCTCATCCAGGCGAAAATCGGTGTCCCTGTTACCATTTTTGTGTCGAAGGACTACAACGACATGATCGTCGCGATGAAAGAAAAGCGCGTCGATTTCGCGTTCTTCACGGCGATGACCTACGTGTTCGGTGAGAAAGAGGCAGGCGCAAAGGTTCTTTTAAAGAAAGTCTGGGAAGGCCCGTACTACTTCGCGACGATTCTCGCGAAAACAGCCACCAAGCTTCCACAGCTAAAAGGGAAGACCTTCGCATTCGTCGATCAGAAATCGACTTCCGGTTATCTCTATCCGCAAGTCTACTTTAAGAAGAACAACGTCGATGCGAAGTCCTTCTTCAAGCAAACTGTTTTTTCAGGGAATCACACCGAGTCGATCAAGATGCTCCGCGAAGGCAAGGCGGATGCCGTGGCCGTTTTCTCGAACGACGCCAAAGCGAAAGACACAGCTTGGGAACGCTTCCCTTCTGAAGACGGCAAGAAATATCCGCACCCGAAAGTTCTCTGGGTGAGCGACGCAATTCCAAACGATCCGTTCGTTGTTCGCCAAGACTTCTACGACAAAAATCCGAAACTAGCTCACGACCTCATGTTCGGGATGATGGAACTTATCGAGGATCCTAAAGAGGGCCCGAACTTCCAAAAACTTTTAAACGTGAAATCGCTGATGCTTGCGACATCAGCGCAATACGAGCCCGTTCGCGAAATGGTTAAAGAACTCGGGCTCAAACCAGAATCAACAAACTCGAAGTAAAGCCAATACGATCGGCGTGCCGCTGATAAGAGCGAAAGAGCGAAGCAACGAGGGTAATGAGCATCATGTCGACACCAGTTCTTGAAATCAGAGATTTAAAAAAGACCTACAAACGCGGGTGGAACGCGAAGCCTGTTCACGCTCTAAAAGGTGTGAGCTTCCAAATCGAGCCGGGCACGATCACCGGCTTTCTGGGTGCAAACGGAGCAGGTAAGACGACGACAATCAAATGCCTCTTTGGCCTTTCGCTACCTGACTCAGGCACAATTAAATATTTCGGCCAAGAAGGTTTAACGAATGAAGCGAAAGCAAAGATCGGCTTTCTTCCCGAGCGACCGTACTTTTACGAGTATTTGACGGGGCGGGAGTTCTTGCGTTTTTACGGTAAGCTTTCTTGGAAAGACACGACGTCAGAGCTAGAAAAACGCATCAGCCAACTCTTAGATCGGGTCGGCCTTGCTCATGCAGGCGACCGTCCGCTTCGCAGTTACTCAAAAGGTATGCTCCAACGCATTGGCATCGCTCAGGCTCTCATTCACAAACCAGAATTCATTATTCTCGATGAGCCGCAAACAGGGCTTGATCCGGACGGCCGTCACGAAGTTCGTGAGATCATCAAAGAAACCGCGCAGCAGGGTACGGCCGTCTTCTTTAGCAGTCACTTGCTGCCTGACGCCGAACAGCTTTGCAAAAACCTCGTGATCTTGAAACAGGGCACGCTTGTGTACTCAGGTTCAACACAGAATCTCTTGGGCCAAGTCGAAAAGGGGTTCCGGCTCGTTTCGGCGAAGTCGGATGTTCTCACCACGCAAGACTACGCATCACCGGCGGAACTTCAAATAGCGATCGACCAAATCCGCAAGGTGGGCGGCGAAATTCGCGAGGTCCGTGCCCTTCGCCTGACTCTCGAGGAAGCTTTCGCCCAAATCGGTTTCGACAAAAAGGAGGCTCGCCCATGAAATCAGTCTCCATCATCGCAGTAAACACTTTCAGAGAAGTTATTCGCGATCGGATCCTCTACGGGATCATCGTGTTCGCACTCCTTCTCATCAGCTTAAGTGTTGTTCTGGGTGGCTTGAGCTTCACAGAGCAAGCGAAGATATCAGCCGACTTTGGTTTTGCTGGCATTCAGATTGGCGCCTCAATCCTCTCAATCTTTGTGGGCTCCACGCTCGTCGCAAAAGAAATCGAGAAACAAACGATCCTAACGCTCTTAGCGCGTCCGATCTCGCGCACTCAATTTTTGATGGGCAAATTCTTCGGTCTCTTTCTCGTCATCATCACGGTCATGGCCGGCCTTGCCGCCGTTCTTGCTCTTTTGCTGATCTATCTGCGACTGAAGGTCGATGGCTTATTTTTCATCGCTCTCTACGGCGTCGTTCTTGAATCGCTTATCCTCGTTTCGATCACGTTGATGTTTGGTGTGATCTCTCGTCCCGTGATGACAGTCATCTTCGCGTCGTCCCTGTTCCTGATTGGTCATTGGGTGAGCTCCTTCGAAGGCCTCATGAAAATTAAGGCTATGGCAACAGAGCCGATCGCGATCTATGGTTCCAAGATTGCGAAGTTCGTTCCCAACTTAGAACGCTTCAACTGGCGATCAGCTCCGGTCTACAGCACGCCCGTGCCGGCTGAAGATCTTCTGTATGCGACTTTATATGCGGCGGGGTGGGTGCTCGTGTTCCTCGCTTTGACTTCTTTCGCTTTCCGGAGACGCGACTTTGTTTGAGCCACTCTTAACGCAGCCGATTCTTTCAGTCCTCCTCTTCATTTTCGGTGCGTTACTTGGAAGCTTCGGAAACGTCGTTATCTACAGAATGCCTCTCGGCCAAAACATTGCGTGGCCGGGGAGTCACTGCTTCTCCTGCAAAAAACCGGTCAGTTGGTACAACAACGTGCCGATCTTCGCTTGGTTTTGGCTCCGTGGAAAATGCGCCCATTGCAAAACGCCCTTTTCGTTTCGATATCCACTCGTCGAACTACTGATGGCCTCTCTCTTCGCCTGGGCTGGCTACGCTCTTGGCCCAAGCTATTTCCTAATCGAAGCTTTGCTCTTCATCTTCTGCGTCGTCTGCGCAAGCTTCATCGATCTCGATCACATGATCCTTCCGGACAAATTCACATTGAGCGGAATCGTAATTGGTCTTATCGGTGCAGCACTCAACCCGGAAC
>CAJYOV010000636.1 GCA_913776405.1 Pseudobdellovibrionaceae bacterium | reverse complement strand
AAGGCTCTGATCACCTTTTTGTCGACCTCGTTCGCGACAAGATCAAGCTTGAAGACGATGCGGCTCAACTGACGTGGATGGATCGCGATGTTAACGGCAAAAAAGAGAAAATCGCTATCTTGAATCTGCCTTCGTTCTATGCGGATTCGCGCCCGGGTGGCCGCTCGTCGGCGACGGACATGGCGAAGCTTTTGAAAGAGGCGCGTGACAAGGGAGCTGGCGCTCTCGTTCTCGATCTCTCGCAAAACGGTGGCGGCTCTCTTGAGGACGCCGTACGAATCGCAGGTCTTTTCTTCAAAACGGGCAACGTCGTAAAGCAATCGTCACGCGATCATTCGCAAGCGGCAATGGCTCTTGCCGACCGCGATCCAGCAGTGAACTGGGCGGGCCCAATGGTTGTCCTCACCTCGCGCATTTCAGCTTCAGCGTCTGAAATCGTTTCGGGCACTTTGAAAGATTACAACCGCGCCGTCATCGTCGGTGGCGATCACACGTTCGGTAAAGGTTCAGTTCAATCGGTTGTGCCACTTCCACCGAAATTGGGTGCAGTGAAAGTGACTGTCGGCATGTTCTACACAGCTGGCGGATACTCGACGCAGCACCGTGGTGTTCCAGGCGACATCGTGTGGCCAAGTCCGTTCGCGACAGATGACATTGGCGAAAATAAGCTCGACTACTCTTTGAAGCCAGATCAGTTGCCAGCCTTCACGTCGCCAGAAGCGTACGTGACAACAGGCCCAGATGCTTGGAAGAAGATCGACGGCTCAATCATCTCGCAACTCAAGGGCCGTTCTGAAGCGCGTGTCGCGAAAAATCCTGAGTTCACGAAGATCACGGATGAACTCAAGAAGAACAAAGACCGCAATAAGATCATCAAACTCTCGGACGCGTTGAAAGACACGAAAGAGAAAAAAGATGAAGCGGACTCGAAGAAGAATCAGAACAAAGATGAGAAGACGGCTGATTACATGAAGAAGCCAGAAGTGATGGAAGCTGCGAACGTGGCGGCTGACCTTCTTGCTCTCCAGAACGGTATTCGTCTGACGGACGCGTCGTCGCCTGATGCGTCGAAAAAGACCAAAAACTGAGTTCGAAACCAAAAGTAAAGCCAAACCTGAGGCCAATCTCGACCGAGATTGGCCTCTTTCATTTTAAAATTCAGTGCCCGAATTGAGCGCGAAAATTTCTGCCATTTGCCCTAGGGTAACTGCTCGGTTTCATTGACAGGTGTAGGGGGTAAAAGTATCCCTGGAGCACACGTTTTGATCCTCCGAGGAGCCCCATGGCGAAAACTCAAGTATCGAAGAAGGCGGGGGCCAAACCGGCTTCCAAAAAGATGCCACCACCCGCTGCGCAGAAGGCAGCAGGTAAATCGGCCGTAAAAGCAAAGGCCGTGATCGCTCCGACGAAGCTGACGCTTCCGAAACAGATTCAGCTCAACATGCTCGATCTTATGATCAAGTCGCGTGTTCTCGAAGAGCGTCTCATCAAAGTTTATAAAGCGGGTGATTCTTACTTCTGGATCGGTGCTCCGGGCGAAGAAGCCTTCGGCGTTCCGCTCGGCCTCTTAGTCCACAAGGGCCAAGGCGTCGAATATGATTACCTCCACCTTCACTACCGTGGCACGCCGACACTCGTGGCGATGGGCATGACGATGGAAGATTCGCTCCGTCTAATGATGAACCGCTCGACGGATCCATCGACGGGTGGTCGTAACTTCTGCAACCACTACTGCTTCCCGAAATGGAACGTTGTGCCTGTGACATCTCCGATTGAAGTTCAGTACGGCCAAGCTGTCGGCACTGCGCTCGCGCAACGACGTCATAAGTCGAAAGGTATTTCGATCGTCACAGGTGGCGACGCAGGTACGGCTGAAGGTGATTTCGCAGGTGCTCTTGTCTGGTCGACTCGTCCGGGCATGGAGCTTCCGATGTTGATCACGGTTCAGAACAACCGCATGGGGATCTCGACAAGCTACGAAACTCAACACGGCGAGAAGCACATCGCGGACCGCGGTAAAGCGTTTGGCATGCGCACGACGGTTGTGAACGGCAATGATCCGATTGAGACTTACCTCGCGATTCAAACCGAGATGGAGTACATCCGGCGCACGGGTAAACCTGTGCTTGCTGAATTCGAAGTTTCGCGTTTGTACGGTCACTCGTCAGCCGACGGTGCAAATCGTCGCGACGGTGTCTGCCCGATTCAAGATTTCGAAAAACACTGTGTCGATCAAAAATTCATTAAGTCGTCTGAAATCAAGCAACTCTGGGAAGACTATGATGTTCAGTCGCGCGCGGCTGCGGATCTCGTTCGCCAAGAGCCGGTTCCGACACGCGAAAGTATTTGGGACCACGTTTACGCAAACAATGAGAATGCGGATTGGAGAAAATTCTAATGGCAAGCATGGCACAAGCCATTCGCATGGCTCTTCACGTTGGTGAATCGAAACTCGGCGTCACGGAAATCTTCGGTGAAGACGTCGGCGCGCCGCTCGGTGGTGCGTTCACGGTAACACAAGGTTTGAAGACAGCTTGGAACAGCCCGCTCGACGAGCGCGGCATTATCTCAACGGCGATCGGCCTCGGCCTCGCTGGTGAGCGTTGTGTCGCTGAGATTCAGTTCGCAGATTATATCTTCAACACGGTCGATCTTTTGAAGATCGCGGGCAACACACTTTGGTGCTCGAACGGTCAATATCCGATGCCGATCGTGGTGATGACTCCGAACGGTGCGGGTATTCGCGGCTCGATTTATCACTCGCACAGCTTCGACTCATGGGCGACTCGTCTCGCAGGTTGGAAAGTCGTATGTCCTTCGACGCCGCTGGATGCGTACGGTCTCATGATCTCTGCGATTAAAGATCCGAATCCGGTTCTCTTCCTCATGCCGAAAGCGCTTATGCGCGTTCGCGGCGAAGAGTTGATCCCAGGCGAGCCGGAAGATGAAAAGACACTGAAAGCCATGATCGATGCGCCGATCGGCGATCGCTCAAAGTGGAAGGCGAAGTGGCCTGAGCTCGGTGAATACGAAGTGGCAATCGGCGAAGCGAAAATCACGCGTTCCGGTGATGCGGCAACGATCGTCAGCTTCGGGCGTACGATGCCTTTGTGTAATCGCGTGGCGGATATGCTTCGCGAAGAAAGCGGCACGGAAGTCGAAGTGATCGACCTGCGCTCGCTCTATCCATACGACTGGCAGACAGTGAAGAAATCGATTCAGAAAACGGGTCGCGTTCTCTTCGTGAACGAAGACACAGAAGTGACAAACTTCGGTGAGCACTTGTCTCAACGCGCGGTGAACGAATTGTTCTACGAACTCATGGCGCGCCCACGTGTTCTCGCAGGCAAACAACTTCCAGGTATCGGGCTTCACCCAAATCTTGAAGAAGCATCCGTTCCGCATCTTGAAGATATCCTTCACGAAGCACGCGAGCTTCTCGCGGAAGTGCCGTAACTATGAAGGCAAAGGCTACTGTGAAAACGAAGACAGCTCCGGCATTCGATAAGTACGCTTACTACCGCCGTTCGGTTCAAGCTCCGGACAACGATGTTCAGTTTCTGCGTGATACATACAAGGAGTTGAAGGGCAAAGAGCCTGTCACTCTTCGCGAAGACTTCTGCGGCACGTTTTCGATTTGCTGTGAATGGGTCAAGATGGGGCCGAAGTATAAAGCCATCGGTATCGATCTTGATTCTGAGCCGATTCTTTACGGTTTGACTCATTATCTTCCAAAGCTTGCGCCACAGCAGCGCGATCGTGTGAAGGTGCTGCAAGAGAACGTCTTGAACCCGGGCCTTCCGAAAGCGGATGTCATCGCGGCGTTCAACTTCTCGCACTACATCTTTAAAGAGCGTTCGATGATGAAGTCGTACTTCCACAACGCATACTCAACGCTGAATAGCGGTGGGCTTCTGATCTGCGATTCTTTCGGCGGAAGCATGTGCCAAGAAGCCAACGAAGAGGAGACGGAGCACAAAGACTTCTCCTACTTCTGGGATCAAGAATCGTTCGATCCAGTTTCGAACCACGCTCTCTTTCACATCCACTTCAAACCAAAAGGTCAGAAGAAAATCGAAAAGGTTTTCACGTACGACTGGCGCATGTGGACGATTCCGGAACTTCGCGAAATGATGCGCGAGACAGGCTTCCGGAAGACTCATGTTTACTGGGAAGGCTCGACGAAAGCGGGCGATGGCAATGGGGTCTTCACTCGGACTGAAAAAGGCGAAGAGTGCCAAGCCTGGATCGCCTACGTCGTGGGCGAGAAATAAACGCGCACGCTTTGTACTTGCAAGCTTCGAGCTACGGATAAGCCTCGTTGTCTAGCAGAGCGCTTTAATGAGTATTGTTCTTCGCACATTTGATCGATCAAATTTAGGAAATCGCTTCAATAGGCCGAACTGTCTGTAGAGGTCCTATGCGCGCTAAGATTTCGATCGCAATGCCGTTCGTGTTTGCAGTCCTTCTTTTTCAGAACTGTAGTTCTGGCGAAGGAGGGCAATCGCCGGATCCTGCGATAGATGCGCAATTGGACCCTTCGACAGCTCAGTTGCAACCAGGCGATTCGTGGTATTGGCAGTTAAGCGGACCGCTCGATCTCTCGCGAAACGAAAAAATTTTCGACATCGACCTCTTCGACGCAGACTCCGCGTCGATAGCCTCTCTCCATGCTAAAGGGAAAAGAGTCATCTGTTATTTCTCGGCTGGAAGTTTTGAGCCATGGCGCAGTGACGCGGCCTCATTTCCAGCGAACGTGATCGGGGCCACGATGGCCGGATGGCCTAACGAGCGCTGGCTGGATATTAGGTCAGCAAATCTGAGACCCATACTGAATGCACGACTTGCCTTAGCAAAGGCCAAAGGCTGCGACGGAGTTGAGCCTGACAACGTCGACGGGTACGCAAATGCAAGCGGCTTTCCGTTGAATGCCGCTGACCAGACTCAGTTTCTTCGTTGGATTGCTGAATCGGCTCATTCGCGGGGCCTTCTGGTCGGTTTAAAAAATACAAGCGATCTCGTCGATGGCGTGGTGAGTTCTTTCGACTTTGCGGTTGTTGAAGAGTGTTTCGCCTATCACGAATGCGAGGCTTATCGCAGCTTCAGTTCTCGCGGCAAGCCCGTACTGAACGCGGAGTATTCAAATTACTCGAACGCGATTTGCAGCCAGGCTCACGCCCTGAAGTTCTCGACAGCTTTTTTCGATCTTTCCCTTTCTGGAAGGATGGATGCTTGTCGATAAGCATGCAAACACCGCTGACTTATTTGCGCTCGATCAATTCTATTTTGTAGCAATTCGGATC
>CAJYOV010000635.1 GCA_913776405.1 Pseudobdellovibrionaceae bacterium | reverse complement strand
AAAGATCGACGGCAAGTTGAATGGCGTCGACGGCAAGGCGTTGTCTGCAGATGCACAAGCGGCTGCGGGTGTGTCTGTCGACACGCTCAAAACGTTGCAAGCGGGCGAACAGCTTTCGCGTCAAGAGGCGATGTCTCAGTTCATGGAGCAGATGCAGTCTGAACTCGGCATTTCGCCTGAGAAGATTCTGCAAGCGCTCTCGAATCTCGATGCGTCGGTTCTTCAAGCACCTCCGGAAGAGTCGGTTGGCCAATTTATCGATGGTCTCGATCTCTTGCCTGGTAACGAAGATCGCGCGACAGAGCTTTACCAAGATCTCTTGAAGAAAACTGGCGACTCGATCCTCAACGAAAAAGTTGCAGGTCTTGATTCGTCAGTGAACTTCAATATTCAAAGCAAACAAGACGCCTCACTTCAGAAGTTGAATTCGTCACTCGACGGTTTGAACAGTTCGTTCTTCCGTAAAGGGTTAGCTGATGAGCCGAAGAAAGCTCAGGCGGCTCTTGAGTCGATGGATGCGGCAATCGCAAAGTTGATGCGCGGGCAAGATCAGGCTGCGATGCCGACCCAAGCGATGGGTGCAGCAGGCCTTCTAGATCAAGCGGTCGACGCGGCAGACTTAGCCGGCGACGACGCACTCGTTTCGACGACGGCAGACGCGGGTGGCGACGTGTTAGCGGGCCTCATGTCTGCGAACCAGAATCCGCTTGCGGCAGCCCTTCAATCTGGCGCCCAAGATGATTCGTTGTCGTTCATGAGCGAAGACGCAGAAGAAATCCCTCTGATGGCGGGCCAAAAAGAGGCGAAGTCTGATTTCGCAAAAGAACTTGCGATTGAAGACTCTGACTTAAGCGATCTCGGATCTGACGTAGCGGCTGATGGTGTTTCAACAGAGACGCTCGCGGATGCAGCTGCGCCTGGTGCTGCGCCGATGGCATCGGCCTTGGCGCAAAGTGGGCGTTCTTCATCGGTCACATCACCAAGTGACATGATGATGAACCGTCAGCCGACATCGGCGGACGAGCAAGAGAACGTTCGCGATCTGATCAAGAACGCACAAGTTCTCGTGAAGCGCGGTGGTGGCGAGATGAACGTTGAAATGACTCCAGAAGGAATGGGGAAGATTCAACTGAAAGTCGCCGTCGAAAACGGCCAAGTGAACGTCTCGATGACTACCGAAAGCGAACAAGCGAAGCGGGTTCTCGAAAAAGGCATGAGCGAGCTTCGCACATCGCTTGCAGCGCATGATCTGAAAGTCGAGTCCATGAAAGTCGATGTCGGGAACGACGTCTCGAAGCAAATGGACCAACAAGCGACTCAGGACCAGGCTCGCCAGCAAGCGCGTAACTTCGCTCAAGACTTCATGGGTTCTTTCCGCGACGAACGTCAGGCCTTCCGCCAAGGGATGTTTGAGCAGTCGGGCTGGCGTTCTTACGGACGCAACCAACGTCGGGAAAACATGGGTCCAGAAGGAACCTCGAGCGTTTCCGGCCCAGCGAGCGTAAAATCAAAGGGAGACAAACGTCTTAACGTAGTCGCGTAAGCGCAGGATGCACTTACGAATTTGGAGGCCATCATGGCAGTCATGAATGTGAAGCGCGGAACAACTGATTTTGCGAAGACGGAGCAGACTTCGAGCATGAAGACTGATGCCGTTAATCAGAATGCTGCGCAGGAATTCAAGAAAGCATTCGGCGATCAAGATCTAGGGCAGGTCCTCAATAAGGTCGCGGATTCTAACTGGATTGATCCAACAAAAAAAGCGCGCGGTGTCGGTAACCCTGAATTGGGTAAAGACGCGTTCATGAAAATGATGCTCACTCAAATGAAGAACCAGGATCCAACAAATCCGACGCCTTCACACGAGATGGCCGCACAGCTTGCGCAGTTCTCTTCACTCGAACAGTTGAATAACATCAACCAATCGATCGAAGGTCTCGCAAAGGCTCAAGCTCCAAATTCCAACTACCAGGCTCTCGCATTCATCGGCAAAAAAGTCAGCGGCGATTCGTCGAAAGTCATTCGCGGTAAAGGCGATACGACTCACGGCTTCAGCTTTGACTTGATGGGCGATGCGACGAAAGTGAAAGTTTCAATCAAAGACGCGCAAGGCGCGACTGTCCGTCAACTCGAATACGCTAGCATGCCGAAAGGTAAAAACGCGATCGAGTGGAACGGGCTTCAAACAGATGGCACACCGGCACGCGCAGGCGAATACCGTTTTCAAATCGAAGCGACATCACCTGCCGGTACAAAAGTTTACGCGAAGACTTCGTTTGAGGGTCGTATCACGGGTCTCAACTACAGCCCTGAAGGTCCAATCCTCATGATCGGCGATCAGCAGATCAAGATGAGCGAAGTGAAAAAGATCGAAGAAATGGACAACGAGCCCCTGATGGCGCCAGGCGTTCCGCTTCAAGCGCAAGCTCTCGCGCAACAACCAGGCATAGCTCAACTTGCGATGGCGAAGGCGGCGCAAGGTGCGGTGCCAAAGCATCAGCCGTTGAAGCCTGAAGCGAAAGCCGCGACCGATGCATCGAAGTCGCCGGTTGCAGCCGCTCGTGAGTTGGAAGAGCAAATCGCGAAAGCGGATCTTCCAGCAGCGGAAGAAGCGGATTTTGGACCGGTCGGCAATATCGACGACGTTCCGATGTCGCAAGATCTGATCAACCAGATCGCAAAAGAAACGAAGTAATTGAATCTTCGGGCTGTTTGGCCCGATCGAGTGCGGAGGCAACATGGCATTAACAGGCGCAACTGGCGGAGCAGCAGGTCTGAATCAGATCGTGAATCCAACAGAAGGCTTAGGCAAAGCGACAGGTACGGGCGGGCTCGGCAAAGCCGATTCGTCTCCTGGCTCAGCCGCTGGTGCCGACTTCCGCCAAGCGTTGAGCGACGCGTTCAGCACGCAGCCTTCAGTCAAACCGGGCATCACAAAAGCAGACCTCGGTTCGATCAAAGCGCAAATGCCAACAGGCGTAACACCGTCGACACTCAAGTTCTCGAACCACTCTCTTGAGCGCATGCACTCGCGCGGCATCACCTACTCGCCAGACCAAATGAAGAGCATCGAAAACGCCGTCGCCAAGGCCGCAGCGAAAGGCTCAAAAGACACACTAGTCCTCACAGACTCAAGCGCTCTCATCGTGAGCGTAAAAAATGGCACCGTCGTCACCGTCATGGACCGCGCCGCCATGAAAGAAAACGTCTTTACCAACATCGACTCCACCGTCATGGCCTAATGTTTATTTGCGAATCAGATCGGCTGCGCATGCGTGTTTTAGAATCTACGGATGCGCCGTGGGTTCTAGAGCTTGTGGGCGGCGAGGATTGGATTCGCAATATCGGTGATCGTGGCGTTCGCACTTTAACTGATGCGGAAGTCTACATCGAGCGCATGCGAGATCGTCACGAGAAGCACGGATATTCGTTTTACGGCGTTTTCTCGAAAGAGACGGGTGAAGGCTTGGGTATTTGCGGCTTCGCTCTCAGAGACGGCTTTACGATGCCAGATGTCGGCTTCGCATTTCTCCCGCGGCATTACCGCAATGGCTACGCTTACGAATCTGGCGCTGCGGTTCTCAACTTCGCGCGCACGAAACTCGGCCTGACTGAAGTCCTGGGTATCACGTCGCCCACAAATAAAGCTTCAATCGCAACGCTCGAAAAGCTCGGCCTCATTCGAGATCCGAACTTCGTTGGCGATCCGGCGTTTGAGCCTGCGGTTTACTTCCGTAAGCGCCTCTAAAAATTAATTTGCAGTCGTCATTCGTTTCAAACTCATGAAGGAGTTCGTATGCGTTTTTCGATCCTCGTCCTCATCTTGCTTGCTTCTGTTTCGTCGCGCGCCGCTCTCTCAGACAAAGTTATTGCCGGCACGGTGCTGAACGGTTGTTTGAAACAAGGAGCTATCGAGAGAACAGACCTCCCGCTCGACATTGCGATTGCAGGTGGGGGTTGGCTGCCGCTGCAAGAAAAGGACGGGCACGTGGTTTACACGAGATACGGGTCTTTCGAGATGGGAGTCGATGGAGCCATTTTGCACAAACCTTCCGGTCTTCCGCTGATCATGAAAAACGCAGATGGGAACTTCACACGGGTACCGGTGATCGATCGCGTTTCAAAACTCTTTCGAGACGATAAGTCAGGTCGACTTGCAAAGCTCAATGCCGTTTTCTTTACAGAGTCTGGGGTTCTTCAGGCAATTTACTCGGACGGCGAGAAAATCGATTTAACAACGATTCAGCTGGCCGCCTTTGAGAACGCGCGTCATCTCAAACTTGAGGACAAGAAGGCTCACATCTTCACTGCATCTAAGAAAGTTGGTGAGATTGGCTACGGAGCCCCGCTCACGCATCCGTTTGGAAAGATTCTGGGGCGATCACTTGAGAAACCTGCGTCTGAAAAGGATTTTGCGAGCTGTCGTTAGAGGCACCCATTCCTTGAAGGAATGTCTGTCATTCCAACAATCTGTTACCCAGAGCGCCTGACGTAGTCTAAATCTTCAGCCATCAACTCGGAGCGTTTACTAGAACGTTGGGGCTCGTGTTGAAATGTTCAGCGCGTGAAATCTGACGGGGGATTTTAGATGAAAAAGTTGGCAGTGTTAGTAGCAGGATTGGTTGTCGGCGCATCGGCGGCCTATGCAGCGACGGAGCTGTTCCGCGCAAGTGGAGCGGCATCGTACGTTGTTGAGAAATCGGAGCACGGCGAGAAGATCACGCAAACGGAAACGCGTTTTTTTGAGCAGGCGCTTTACGGCGAGCATGCGCGGTTTTTCAAAGTGACTGAGCGCGCTGTGTATTACACGGGCCTTGACGGTTATGACGCGAAGTCGGTCATCGAATCGTACACGACAACCAAAACGATGTTCGACACGAAATCGTGGACAGCAAAAGTTGAAGGCGGAAGTTTCAAAGTTCTTAACGATGATCTCGTGCAGGTGACTGAGTCGGGCTGCTGCGGTTCTTCGGATCGCAATATGATCATGAACGCCGAAACGGGAACTCAGATCGTGACCGCACTCGACGGTTCAGCGACGGAGCTCGAAGTTCCAAATTCGAAAATAGAGTCACGCTACTTAGCAGTCATTCAAGATGAGCAGGCACCTCAACAGAAGGGCACTCGCAAGTACGTTGGCTCAATTGGCTACTTCACGAAATCAAAAGTAAAGAGCGTCGTGCGCGTTTACGCGGAGGTGCCGGAGCACTGGGGCACAGATCTTTACGACTACGAGCCTCTCGTTCGCACGAAAGACGAGTATCGCAAAGGATTCGCGTACGGCGAACTCGCAAAAATCACGCTTTGGTCGAGCGACAAATCGGCGGACGTTGCGACAGCTTTCGCGGGCCTGGGCCTTCAGGGCAAAGTCTCATTGCCATCGCAGACCGAAACGTTCTCAGCTGTCATCAGCAGCGATCGTTTCAGCAAGTCACTCTCGAAAGCGTCGTCAGCCATCGAACTCGAGTTCTTAAACTTCTAATTATTTGAGTTTGCGGAATGTCGCCAGGGTCACGAGCGGGAGTGCGAACTTCAAGGTGTTGAAGACGTAGACCGTGGCGACGCCGATATAGGTGTTCACGTCGAATTTGCCGGCCCAGTAGGCGCCCATGAACATCGATGCGGAATAAGGGCGTAGAACGCGCGCATGGATGTCGAGCGCGAAGAAGATGATTGAGCTCACGGCCCAGACTAAGGCAACCCAGCGACCAGCGGTCGGCTTGGCGAGAAGCAGGACGCCCGAGATCAAGGCGCCTATTGCGCCGATGAAGCCGTAATTAAGAAAAACGTCTGCTGATTCCCGAGGAATCGAAAAGAAATTTAAGAGCAGATAGCCGGATGACAGAATTAAGAAAGCGGCGAGAGTGCGTTTCATAGATGTGTTTCGTTTGCGCCGGCACGAAATGGCTGCAAGCGGTCTCCCTCGAGACCAGCTTACAGATCGCGTTCGTCAGAGAGAACAGTTTTTAATACAAGACTCGCCAACCAGACTCAAAGCTGTGGTTTTGCATTGAGCGGTGTCTTTATGGCGGATGATGCCGAAGTTTGAGGTGCTGGCGTTCGTCGTCGCACCGCTAAACTTCGCGCGGCATTGAGCCTTCGCGTAAGCGCCGAACACGGCTTGCATCTTCGAGCTCTCAGACAGGTAGACGTTTGCGCGGTAACGGTTGATCCCGACACTGTTCTTGCTCGGGCTACTTTGGATGACCGCAAAATCATAGTTCTTATACGAAAGTGAATCGCAGCCTGAGCTCGACGACACTTTCGAGATTCCGAACGGATCTGCGCCGACTGTGTCGACCATCACAACGTGACCTTCAACAGCCACGATGTCGCCTGATTTGATCGAATTCGCTTTGCTGACAGAGACGTTCTCGTAGCAGGTCCAATTCGATTTCGATGCACTGATGAAATCGCGTGATGTGTACCTTGTGTAAACGGGCTTGTTGTCGGTGCCTGGCTTGTAGCGAAGACCCGCGACACCTACCGCTGAAGAGACAAACGCCGAGCAATCAATTCCAAGTGCATCGCCGCCGCCGGAGTCTTGAAACAGTGAAATCTGGGTAGATGATTTCACAACCGGACGGCCGCCGTAGTCGTAAACGAGTGGCGTCTTTGTATAGTCCGTGCAGTTGGTCCCGTAGGTTTGGCCCTTGTAATAAGGATGCGTTTTTTTAATCGCCGCTACGTCTGTGTACTCGCGGCCGTAACCGACGCTATCCACTTTCGCGCCTCGTTCAACACCTTGAACGCTGGCTGTCGATGAAGACATAGGTGCAAGCTGCACGGCAGAACAG
>CAJYOV010000634.1 GCA_913776405.1 Pseudobdellovibrionaceae bacterium | reverse complement strand
GATCGAAGCGTTCAGTCGTTTCTTCGAGTATCGGGGGCGCCAAGCGAAAATCACGTGCGTTCGCAACATTGAGGCCCGCCTGCAGGCCGAGCGAGTTCTCCTCGAAAGCTCAAAGCAAATTGAAGCCGTCGCGCGCGAGAAAGAACGCGCTGCGATCGAGACCGCACGTTTGAAATCAGAATTCTTAGCGAACATGTCGCACGAGATTCGAACACCACTGAACGCAATCATCGGAGTCACGGATCTTATGGCAGATCTTGTGACGACGCCGCAACAAAAGCGTTATCTTCGCACGCTTGGCGATTCAAGCGAAAGCCTGCTGGCGCTAGTTAACGACATCCTGGATTTCTCAAAGATCGATGCGGACAAAATGGAATTCGAGAAATTGAATTTCAATCTGGCGAATCTTTTAGAAAGCCAAGCTGATCTTCTCTCGACGCGTGCTCAACAAAAAGGGCTTACAATCGTTACGGGGATTGATCCGGATTTACCTTTCACCGTTCAGGGCGATTCGGGCCGAATCGGGCAAGTTCTGTTGAATCTGCTTGGCAACGCGATCAAATTTACCGAACGAGGCTACATCCACGTTAGAAGCACGCTCGTAAGTAAAACGAACGGCGTTGCGAAAGTTCGCTTCGAGATTCAGGACTCAGGTGTCGGACTGTCGGAAGAGGCCATCGGTCGCCTCTTCAAGCCTTTCACCCAAGCAGACAGTTCAACTTCTCGGAAACACGGGGGCACTGGCCTCGGCCTTTCGATTTGTAAAAAAATCGTCGACAACATGACCGGAGAAATTGGTGTTCATTCGAGACCGGGCGAAGGTTCGACTTTTTGGTTTGAGTTGCCACTCACCATCGTAGAAGCTGAAACGCTGTCGACGCGTTATGCAAGAACGGACTGGGCGACGAAGCATGTCTACGTTGTTTCGGACGAGAACACGAGCGCGCAGTCAGTTGCAGATTCCCTTCGCGCGTGGGGGCTCACGGTTACGATCGGAAGTTTTGAGCGGCTCTCGAATGGCCCTACTCTTAGCTCAAAGGCGCCAATCAGTCTTGTGATCGCAACATCCAGCGCTCCACGGAAAGCGAAAGCGACGGCGGACGTTCCGGTCATTCAGATCGTTACTGAGAACGCTCATGCCGCGGGTGAGGCAGACGCCGCGATCACAGCGCTCACGATGCCGGTCCGGCAATCTGACCTTTACAACGCAGTGCTGACTCATTTAGGTCAGTCTCAGACTGGCGAACGGGACGTCGAGACGGTTATGGCCTCAACCGATCAATCGCAGACGCAGGTCTCAATCCCGAACTTAAAATCGAAAGATCTAAAAATCCAGGCACGCGTTCTGGTGGCTGAAGATAACTCGACCAACCAGATGCTGGTTCTGGCTCAACTCCGTAAGCTGGGGATCACAGCTCAGGCGGTGACGAATGGAGCCGAGGCGATCGACGCTCTTTTGAGAACGAAGTTTGATCTGGTGTTAATGGACTGCCAAATGCCGGAATTAGACGGGTTCGAAGCGACAAAGAAAATTCGCGAAATGGAGCGCGCTTCAGGCGTTCATATTCCGATCATCGCTCTTACAGCAAACGCGTTTGAAGAGGATAAGCGGCGCTGTCTCGAAGTCGGAATGGACGCTTACCTGTCAAAACCGCTACGCCGCGAGCAGTTAGTCGTCTTGCTCAAACAGTACCTGGCGCCAGCTGCTTAGAGACGCTTAGGCCTTCTCTTCATTCGTTGCGAATGGGGCCTGAGAAGTTGCTCCAAACGGCCTCGCTGTTCTAAGTTAAGCCTTCGATGAGCGAACTTCTGAAACGCCCTTTCCTAATTCTCGATTGTCAGACGACGGGTATGCGCCCTTCGGTTGGCAACCTTTTAGAACTGGGTTGGTCGATCGCCAGCGCCGAGACAGTCGAGCCCGAAATTCATTCTTTTCTGCTTCAGTTGCCGGAAGACGGATGGCTCCCGGGTCGGGTGTCAGAAGTCACCGGCATCTACGAGAAGGATCTTAAAGACGCTCATTCGATCGACGTGGTCAAAAAAACTTTTGAAGAAACCCTTGGCTCGTTTCGGTCGGGTGAAATCCCGATGGGGCTCGTTCACTATGCTCAGTTTGAGCATCCGTTCTTACTGCATTTCTTAAATACGGATGCTAGCGAGGGCCAAGCGACGCTGACGCTGCCATTTGAACTCCTTTGCACTCATAAGATTGCCAAGAAATTGTATCCGACCGTTCCGAGTCGCAACATTCGCGGTCTGACCGGGTTCTTTGGAGCACGCATTGGCGATATTAAGCGAGCGGGGCAGCACGTGCGTGCGACGCATCTTATCTGGCAGGGGATAGTCGCGGCGCTGAGTGAGCGCGGGATCGAAAAGTTCGAGCAGCTTCAGGCGTTCTTGTCGGAAGCTCCGCCGAAATTGAAGCGCGGTGAGAAGAAGCCGAAGGCACCTTCTTATGAATACCGTGTCGATCGCGAGAAACGGCTTGCGCTCCCAGAAGCTCCTGGAATTTATAAAATGAAAGCGAAGGACGGTTCGATTCTCTACGTCGGGAAAGCGACGTCGCTCAGAGATCGAGTGAATAGTTACTTTCGCGGCAAAAAGGGAAGAGATCCTCGAAAGCTCGAATTGATCGCTCAAGTCTGGGATTTAGAAACGGTTGAGTGCGGAAGCGCGCTTGAAGCTGCACTGCTGGAAAGTGACGAAATAAAACGTCTCGACCCGCCGTACAATGTGAGCCTTAAAAATCAAAACCGTTCTCTGCTCTTCTATTCGCGTGATTTCGAATCGTTCGTAACCGCACAAGACGCAGATCATCCGATTGGACCATTCCGTCGTTTCAACTCGGTCGACCACGTTCGTCTCGTTGTGCAAGGTTTGAGAAACGGTCTTGTCGCGAACGTTTTTTATCAGCCGATCGAGTCGGATGTTTTGAATCGTGGCTTTGAGATGTTCCGAGACAAGCATCCGGAATTTGACTTCGACTCGCTCTCGATCCGTACACATCTGTATTACGGTTTCAAACTCTTACGAAAGCTAAGAGTCGATCTTGATCAGAGTCTCATCGCAGAGCCTAGTGCAGAGTCGGGCGGGGAAGACGATCTAGGCTCTGTGTTAATTGCTGAAGAAAAGGTGCTTGCACCTGAAGACTTGGTTGAAGACTTCGAGCACGTGTATGTTCGTGCGGCTGAGTCGCTCCTAAGGTCGAAAAAGCTGACGAAGCTTCTTTCATCGACGGTCAATTGGTTTGAAAACGGCCAGCCGAAGTCACTTTCGTTTTGTCGGGGGCAGGTGGTGACCTCAACTGCGAGTGATTCATCTGAAAAGCGCTCGTGGGCGGGGCTTGGGATTTCCGACTTCGATCGGATGTCGATCTTGCTGTCTGAACTCGCTCGATTTTCAGCTCATTCGACTAAAACGGTCTAGCGAGACGAGACTAAGAGTCTCGTGGGCAAAACCTTTTGTAGATAACTTCATTTAACTTCAGCGAACACGTTGCGACTCTAGTCACGCGATTCGGCAAAGTGTGTTCAAGGATCTTCCTAACAACGGGGAAAAAATGAAATACATCCAGTCAGCAGTAGTCGCGTTAGCAGCAGTTGGTTTCGTAGGTTGCGCACACTCTTCAAAACACGAAGAGAAAAAACAACCGACGGCTCAGGAGCAAGCCGTTCAACAAATGAGCTCGGACCGCGACGCTTACGTTGCGGCGACTCAGTCACGTCTTCAAACAATGCAGAAGCTTGCGAACGATCTTCGTACGCGTGCAAACGAAGTTCAAAAGCCACAATCGAAAAAGCTTGAGAACGCAGCAGACGACATGGACTCTTACACAAAAGACATCGAGCGCCAGTTGGCTGACGTGAAAAACGCAGCTCCAGAAAACTGGGTTGACGAGCGTCGCGACGTTGAGAAAGTTCTCAGCCGCGCAGAATCGTTCTACAGCAACTCTGTTACAATGTTGAAGTAAGCCTTCGGCTTCAGGTCTCAGGTGCGTCCTGGACAATCGCCAGGACGCTCCGAGCCTTTCATTAAACTCTTCCATCGGGCGCCGTTTTCAGACACGATGCCTTCACTATGGATCAAGCCGCTTTTACACCTCAGCAAGTTCGCGCCTTCTTCGATGCTCATTGGACCGTACGTAAATACAAAAAGTTCGATTTGCCGTCGGATCACCTCGATGCCATCTTGCATGCCGCTCAGCGCGCGCCGACCGACGCTACGGCTCAAATGTACTCGATCATTCGCTTAACCACGCCTGATCTTCGCGACCGGATGGCGCTACTTACGAACAACCCACACATCGCAACTGCCTCCGAGGCCTTCGTGATTTGTGCGGACGTCGCGCGGCTCGACGATATCTTGAAATTGAAGAACTACGACGTTGGAACTTATCCGTCGATCGCGATTCACTTCGGTATCGGCGATGCTGTTATGGCTGGGCAGAATCTCTTGATCGCTGCGGAGATGCTCGGCTACAGAGGCTGTTGGATCGGGGGCGTGTTAAATGCTCTTGAAGAGATCACGAGCCTACTCGAGATGCCAGAAGGTGTCTTTCCGTTTGCGGCGCTAACGATCGGCGTTCCTGACGAAGATCCGGTTCATCGCCCACGAGTGGCTCGCGCTCTCGTGGTTCATCAAAACCGTTATGCGAAACCGTCTGCCGACGAGCTCGCCTGCCCTGTCCGCGGCCACTCAAACGTTCAAGGTGACCGCACCGTCGGTATCTACGAAAAACCCGGTAAACCGCTTCTCGAAG
>CAJYOV010000633.1 GCA_913776405.1 Pseudobdellovibrionaceae bacterium | reverse complement strand
GGCACACTTCCGTTCTCGTCCTTCAAGGAAAACATTAAACAGTTTTTGATCAAAACTCAGGTCGATCGCCGCTTGTCGGAATGGCACGAAGTGCTGCGCCGAAAGTACAAGACACGGAACTTCATCTCGGGCTAGATCTTACGCCCATGATCCGATCGGTTCGTTACGAAGACGCGTCTCACATCTTTCAAATCTTAGAACGTGCTCGAAAAGCGAGCGCTGTTCCGATCGGGCCGAATTGGTCCGAGAAGCAAATCGCCGAAGAGTGTCGCGGCGTCGGTTATGTTTTCGAGCAGCCGAAAGCTCTCGGCGGGGGAGGTGAGCTTGCCGCTTTTCTCCTTTTCCGAGACACCGGGGCCGCGTGGGAGATCACGTTCTTAGCGACTGACCCGGTCCGTCAAGGTCAGGGTTTCATGAAAGCCCTCCTTGAAAGGATGCGAGACGACCGACCTCAGGAGCGGCCGATCTGGCTAGAAGTTCACGCCGAAAATGTGAAAGCTCGCCGCCTCTATGAGCAGCAGGGGTTTGAAATCGTTGGGGAACGGCCAAAATACTATGCGGACGGTGGGACAGCTCTTCTCTACAATCTGGGTTGAGCCCGACACGGGCCGAGCGCAACTTTCTCTCAAGGGCAAAGTCCTACCTAAACGCTTGGAGTCCTTGCCAGATTTGGCTTCGAGTGGTAGCTATCAGGTTCTCAATTTCAAATTGTTCCGTTTGCGCGGCCGGCCCCAAAAATGCCGTCTCTCGATCGAAACAGAAATAGGATGAATGTCCGCGACTGAAACTGCACTGACCACAGTAAGAAAGCTTGCCGAAGACGTTTCGGCTCGCGAAGGCTGCTACCTCTACGATCTCGAACTCGTAGGTCTAGGTAACGGCCGCGTCTTACGTGTCACCATCGACAAAGATGGCGGTGTTTCGGTCGACGACTGCACAAATGTCTCACGCGGCATGAACGACGTTCTCGATGTCGAAGACATCGTTCCCGGCGGTCAGTACAGCCTCGAAGTTTCAAGTCCGGGCCTCGAGCGCGTTCTCAAAGAACCGCGCCATTACGAGCGCGCCATCGGCAAAGACATCTCTTTAAAAACATTCGCACCGCTTCTTCAATTCAACGAACACGTTCAAGAATTGGGTAAAGCGAAATCGTTCCAAGGCAAGCTTCTCGCTTTCGACGACAAAGGTTTGAAAGTTGCGTTTCCGGTCAAAGCGTCTGAAGGCGCGACACCGGACGAAAACGGCGGCTTCTACAAAGAAGTCTTCATTCCGTTTGAGACGATCACGAAAGCGCACACGGTTTTCGTCTTCGAAGAAAAAGCGAAGCCAGGTCAAAAGCCCCAAAAAAAGGGGCACAGCAAAAAATAGAAGTGAAGTCGAACGGGGTAAGCACCCTGTTCGCCTCTCACGTTGCGGGCTTCCGCATCGGAGAGCAAGGCAGACGTGTATTCGAAATTTTAGATTTGAACTAGATTAGGACCTCTACAGCTCTCCGAAAAAAAAGAAGAAGAGCAGAAGGAAGAAAAAAATGGCAATCGACAATCTCTCAGACTTGAGCCGAATGATCGAACAAGTCGGTAAAGATAAAGGCATCGATAAACAGGTCGTGATCGACGCTGTTATCCAAGGCATGCTCGTTGCGGCTCGTAAAAAATACGGCACGTACCGCGAGATCGAAGCGCAGTACAACGAAGAATCCGGCGAAGTGGAACTTTACGAGTTCAAAGAAGTCGTTCTTCCGGAAGACTTCGTCGACGAAGAAATCGAAATCAAAATGGACGAAGCGCGCGAGTTGAACCCAGATATTCAGGTCAATGACTCGATCGGTATCAAACTTGATTCGCACGACTTGGGCCGTATTGCGGCACAGACGGCGAAGCAGATCATCACTCAGCGCGTTCGCGATGCTGAGCGCGAAATCATCTATAACGAGTTCGAAGCTCGTAAAGGTGAAATCGCATCGGGGATCGCTCGTCGTGTCGAGCGCGGCGCGATCGTTGTCGATCTCGGTCGCACCGAAGCGTACATCCCGCCTCGCGAACAGATCCCGGGCGAAGTTTACAAGCCAGGCGATCGCATCCAAGGCTTCTTGTCTGACGTACGTCAAACGACTCGTGGTCCACAGATCATCATGTCGCGCGCGACTGAACAGTACTTGATCAAATTGTTCGAGATGGAAGTTCCAGAGATCTACGACGGTATCGTTCAAGTGATGGCGGCGGCACGAGAGCCAGGCGCTCGCGCCAAAATCGCGGTTTACTCGAAAGACCCATCGGTCGATCCAGTCGGCGCCTGCGTCGGTATGAAAGGTTCGCGCGTTCAGAACATCGTTCAAGAACTTCGCGGCGAGAAGATCGATATCGTCCCTTGGGACGAAGACATCACTCGCTTTGCGGTTAACGCGCTCGCGCCTGCAGAAATCTCGCGCGTGTTCGTCGACGAAGCGAACAAAGAGATGGAAGTTGTTGTTCCAGACACGCAGCTTTCACTCGCGATCGGTAAAAAAGGTCAGAACGTTCGTTTGGCAGCGAAGATCACGGGCTGGAAGCTCGATATCTTGAGCGAATCGAACGCGGCAGCAAAAACGGCAGATGCGATCTTCAACCTCATGCTCATCCCAGGCATGTCGGAGACGATGGCGCAGAACATCTTCCAATCGGGTTTCGGCAGCTTCCAATCGCTTGCTGAAGCGCAACCGGCAGACGTTCAAGCAATCCCTGGTTACGATTCGACTGAGAAAGCTGAAAAGCTCATCGCCGACGCGAAGGCCCTCATCGCGAAATATGAGGCAGACGGTGTTCCTGTTCCGACAGCTCCAAAAGCGGCAGCTGCGGAAAAACCAGTTGGCTCGGCGAAATCGCAAGCTGACGAACGTCTCCGCGCAGAGCTTGCGGCTCTCGCGAATAAGACTGAGGAGTAACAACTTTGAGTCAACCAAAGGTATTTGAATTCGCAAAAGAGATCGGCATGTCGCCGCTCGCACTCATGGACAAGATCCGTGAGTGGAAGTTGCCTGTTCGCAGCCATATGGCCGAACTTGAGCCGGACGTTCTCGAAAAAATTCGCGCGAAGTTGAAAGGCGGCGACGAGCCTGCTGAAGAAGCGGCTCCAGCGAAGAAGAAGAAAGTCGCGAAAAAAGCGGCTGCTTCTTCTGACGACGCAAAGCCAGCGGCG